>CAZURY010000199.1:0-4744 GCA_964623145.1 uncultured Desulfobulbus sp.
TCCGGGTAAGCGAGCTCGAAGTCTTCACTTCGTTCCGCTTATCTGCGAGACTCCGGATGGGATGAAACGCTCAAGGTTCAGCATTCATGCTTAACCAGAAAGTCATGGACGACCTCCTGCATAATATCGAGTTGATCCCGACCGGTTTCATGAACCAGTATCCAGACACAACGCTGAAAAGCACGGTACAGATCATCGTCAACCAGGAGCTTTATCTCCGACAGTTTCGGCGACGACTTTTCCTGTTCAGCCATTGTCACGGCCGTTTTCCTGTTCCCCGCAGAAGGCGACCACATCCGCGTAACAGAGACCGTTTCCCCCGAATATATCTAAAGCCGAGCCCACTGTTGCATCCAGCCTGCCTCGCCCGACCCTGGCAATCAAATCCAGGTCCGCCATGCTGGACACTCCTCCTGCATAGGTGACCGGGACCGGGGTTGAAGTGGCAAGAAGGTCAATCAACTGTGCATCAACCCCCATACATTTACCTTCGACGTCCACTGCATGGATGAGAAACTCGTCACAATAACCGGCCAATTTTTCAAGTACCTGACGGGTGAGGGCAAGCTGGGTGAATTTTTGCCAACGATCGGTGACAACGAAATAATGCTTCCCTTTAAAACGGCAGCTCAAATCCAGCACCAGATGCCTGCGGCCGACCAGATTGCAGATATTTTGTAATCGATTTTCATCAAGCACCCCATCATGGAACACATAGGAGGTGACAATAACATGGGAAGCGCCCAGTTCCAGCCATCGTCGGGCATTGTCGGCAGTGATACCCCCACCAACCTGTAAACCACCAGGCCAGGCGGCAAGGGCCTCTGCCGCAGCATCTTCATTACCCGGGCCAAGCATGATCACATGCCCGCCGGTGAGATTATCCTGCCGGTACATCCGGCTGTAATAGGAGGGAGGATGCCGGGAAGAGAAATTGGTTTGAGGCGCTGCGGAAGCTGAGTTACGCAGAGTTGAACCCACAATCTGCTTAACCTTGCCATCATGCAGATCTATACAGGGACGAAAACGCATATCAATATGCAACGCGCAAGATAACAGGCGGCCGAAGAAGAATTTTTTCAGCGAGCCTCAAGGTATCCCAACAGCGACCTGCCTCCTCCGGGTAACTATCCTTCTTTAATCATCATAGTGGATGGATCGAGCTTAAGCCCTGTTCCCGAATCAGCGACGACTCCATTATTTCTGATAATTTCAAGCTCGATGGTCGCATCTTTTTCAGGCTTCAAAATGATAACCGTGTCAAAAAGATCATCTACCTCATGGCAGGGAGCCGGAACACCAGCAGGCGAAAGCCGATCATCTTCGCGATGACTTGTGGCTGAAAACCAGGCCTGCAGGCTCATACTTTCAAGAAATTCTTTGATATCCTCAACAATGGCCCGATCCGCACTACCGAAATCAAAACCATCAACGACCAGACAATTCGGCCTGAAGATATCCTGCAGGATCAAATCATTCAATCGTTCTTCCAGCCTGGGTCTGCTGAATGTGTCTTCTTTAAACGTCATGATCATCCGATGCCTGGCGACCATATCAATAAGCTCATGGGGACGGGAAACAGAATGCTCCTGAAGAATAAACTGCAGAATATCATCATACCAGGCCTTGGTTTTATCTATGGACTCACCAATACTGACATGAATTACCCGGTTGCCACGCAGGATTGAATCCAGGGCTATTTGAACCAGCAGGGCGGTTTTACCCAGTCCTGCCCGAGCCATAACCAGTCCTAACTGCTTGCTTCCTCTGCCAAGATTCAGTACCCGTAAAGGGTTTTGATTAACCAGCGGTTCGTATCCCATTGCCTTGCCTCTTTTTGTACTCGTAGCTGTGGTTTTATCGTAATTGCTCACAGGCACAACATCTTTGTGCGATCACGATTGCTCGCATAACCGGCTATAGCGAACAATCGTGCTTGCACAAATCTGCCGCACCTGTGAACAATTACAATTATTAAGCATGTGCAAACGCACAGTTGCAAACCCCGTGAGGAGTTACGTTTTATCTGTCTGTCACGATGAGTGAACTCATCGTTTATCCTTCATTTTTTTCTGCCTGATACGCCTTGACCAAATCTTCGGCTACACTTTTGGGCACCTGTTTATAGGTGGAAAACTCCATGGTGAATTCCGCCTTTCCCTGTGTGAGCGATCTAAGAGTTGTTGAATATCCAAACATCTCGGACAGAGGCATCTCCGCCTCAACCACCGTATAATTACCCTCTTCAAAGGTACCGACAATCATACCACGCCGCTGATTCAGGCTTCCCATAACCGCGCCCTGAAATTCCGACGGCCCCTCAACCGCGACCTTCATAATCGGCTCCATAATCACCGGACTTGCCTTGGCATACCCCTCTCTAAAAGCCCCTTTAGCTGCCTGCTGGAATGCCATATCCGAAGAATCAACGGCATGAAAGCTACCGTCATTGATCACCAGCCTGACCCCGGTAATCGGGGCGCCAATCAAGGTTCCCTTTTTCATACTCGCCTGAAAGCCCTTGTCACAGGAGGGGATATATTCACGGGGAATAACACCACCGACAATCTCATCAACAAATTCGTACTCTTCATCGGCCAAGGGTTCCATATAGCCGCCGACACGACCAAACTGCCCCGAGCCACCGGTCTGCTTTTTATGGGTGTAATTAAATTCGGCCCGTTTTGTAATGGTTTCACGATAGGCAACCTGAGGCGCACCGATTTCCACTTCTGCGTCATATTCCCGTTTCATGCGCTCAATATAGACTTCAAGATGCAGCTCACCCATACCGGAAATAATCGTCTCGTTGGTTTCGTGATCTACAAAAGTCTTAAAGGTCGGGTCTTCTTTAGTAAACCTGTTTAGAGCCTTGGACATGTTCCCCTGGGCTTTATTATCGACCGGACTGATTGCCAGGGAAATTACCGGGGCCGGCACATGCATGGAGCTCATGGACCAGTTCAGACCACCTCCGCAAAACGTATCACCCGAGGCACAATCCACACCAAAAAGAGCAACGATATCACCGGAACCGGCCTCTTCGATCTCCTCCATCTCATCGGCATGCAGACGCACCAGGCGTCCGACCTTCAATTTCTTGCCGGTACGGGTATTTATAATAGTATCACCTTTTCTGATAACCCCCTGGTACGTCCGGATATACGTCAGCTGACCATATCGACCATCTTCAAGCTTAAAGGCAAGCGCCACAAGATCATCATCCGGATTATTTGAAACTTTGACTTCAGCCTCATCGTTGTCCAGATCAAGGGCAGTGTTTTCCACATCGGTGGGACTCGGCAGATAGGTATTCACCGCGTCAAGCAACGGCTGTATACCTTTGTTCTTGTAGGCCGAACCAATCATCACCGGAGCAAGTTCCAGACTGAGTGTACCTTTTCGGATTGCAGCATGAATCATCTCTTCTGTAATCTCTTCTTCCTCAAGCATGGCCTCCATCAGTTCATCGGAAAACATGGAGACGGCATCAAGGAGTTCCTCTCGCTTTTCCTCAGCCTCGTCTCTGAGATTGTCGGGAATCTCCTCATAACGAAGCTTGTCTCCCTGGTCACCGTCAAAATAGATCGCCTTCATGGTGACGAGATCGACCACGCCTTCCATATCATTTTCCAGACCTATGGGAATTTGCAGCATGATGGCATTCAGATTTAACTTATCACGCAGCTGCTGCGTTACACGATAGGGGTTGGCGCCGGTACGGTCACATTTGTTGATAAATGCTATCCGCGGTACGTTATAACGAGTCATCTGTCGGTCAACGGTAATCGATTGGGACTGTACGCCCCCCACCGAACAGAGAATCAAAATAGCGCCGTCAAGCACCCGGAGAGCCCTTTCCACCTCAACCGTGAAATCAACATGCCCGGGAGTGTCAATGATATTGATATCATAGCCCTTCCAGTTACAAAAAGTTGCAGCGGACTGAATGGTGATGCCCCGTTCTTTTTCCAATTCCATGGAATCCATGGTTGCACCGACACCGTCTTTTCCCCGAACTTCATGGATAGCGTGAATACGCTGGGTGTAATAAAGAATACGCTCGGTAAGCGTTGTTTTGCCCGAATCAATGTGGGCGCTGATACCAATATTACGTACCTTGTCAAGATCTCGTTTCATCTCGCGTTCCTCAACCTCTGCACACAGATCGCTGCTTTTTTTGCTGTTAACGTGTATACCTAAATCCATTTGATGAGCAACCTGGCCAAGCCGGATCACTCTTCAAATAAAAAAGGAGTTGCAGAATGCACTGTAACTCCCGTATCCTGATTGGGACAACAAACGCCAGCCTGGTGCAGCTGAAAAGAGCCGTCCCGAACAAACACTCTAATAAAAATTATTTAGTTTACTTCAACTAAAAACTCAAAACAACAAAAAAATAACCTAATTGCGAACTAAATTCAACAGGCCTCCTCCTGCCCGGCCTTCGACTTTTGAACACCTAAGGATTATCTGCGCCATGCCGCAGCTGATAATCAAAAAAAAAATCCTGTAATTAGCGCATAGTTCCCTTTACAGATAATCTCCGTATCGGCAGAGACCGTGACAATAATCTTGTTGTGGAATCTCTACAAATTTCCCGACATCGAGCAACAGGAGAAAGACTTCTATCTGACTATCGGTGAAAGCACCAATGGGATATGGCAAGGGAAAGACAGATCCTGCTGCCTCAAAAATGGTTTGACCTTTAGAATATTACAGCGGCCAATCAAGCCGGAGGCCG
>CAZURY010000200.1:0-4736 GCA_964623145.1 uncultured Desulfobulbus sp.
GTAACTCTACAAAAAAACGACGCAACGATTAATACTCCAACGGGAGGTTCATTATGACACTGACAAAGGCTAACCTGATAGGTCAGGTATATAAAAAACACCCTTCTTTAACCAAGGCCCAGGCAACTACGGCTGTGGAGACATTTCTAAGCTTGGCTAAAGATTCCCTTATTAGAGGTGAAGACCTCCTGTTAAGTGGATTTGGCAAATTCAACGTGAAGGATAAAAAATCACGTCGCGGAAGAAATCCCCAAACCGGAAATGAATTAACCCTTGAGGCAAGGCGAGTTGTAACCTTTAAACCATCAGGTATCCTGCGCTCCAAAATAAATAAATAATACTCTCCTGGTAATCCTTTGCTATGCACAACTATCCGAAAGAGTAGACTAGCCCGGATATTCCACCAAGATTGCAGCGAAATGCTTGAAAGTGCAGGAAAAGCGTTGATTCGAGAAGAAAATTGTTTGCAACTATACCGGCAATATGTCGAAAACAATTTTCCAGAGAATCAACGCAGATTTGGCGCTTTCACGCATCGAAATCTGCGCCTACCCGGAGTCTCGCAGATAAGCGGAACGAAGTGAAGACTTCGAGCTCGCTTACCCGGAGTCTCGCAAGCTCGCTTACCTGTGAAATATCCGGGCTAGTATTATTCAGAGAGACTGGACTCTTCTTACTAGATAACAAAGAGGACATCTTTAGATGTCCTCTTTTTCTTTTTTTATCTTTAGCGGTTATGACCATCACATGATTCCACAGCTTTTTTGCAACCCTATTCCCTGTGCTGAAATCCTACTCAATGATAATGAGTACCATATCCGGCCAACAGATAATATATTGCCGGATTCAAATTTGGAAAAGAACATTTGTCAAACAGGGATTCTTCACCCTCCCCTTCTTCAAAAAATCACTGACAAAAGCTATATTATTCTTTCCGGAAGAAAACGCATTTTGGCGGGTATTTCCCTTGGTATGCGGGAAATTCCCTGCCTTATCATGGCCAAACAAGCAAACTCCATGCTAAAATGGCAAACTATTCTTTCCCATGCGTTGATCGGCAGCAGACTCAGCATTATTGAACAGGCGATTTTTTTTTCCAAGGCTGAGTCTCAGCTTACAATCGAAGAACAACTTGACCTTTTACCTCTGCTTAACCTTAAACCCCAGCAATACATATTGCAGGAACTCGCACAATATCTCACCCTGGCACCAATTACAATTCATGCTCTTCATACAGGAACTTTACAGGAAAAAATCGGCAAAAAACTTGTGAAATTATGCTTTGACGATCAAGAGATGGTTGTCAATTTGGTACGGTATTATAAGTTGGGTGGATCAAAACAAAAAAAGCTGGTTTCATCAGCCATTGATCTGGTTATGCGATCAGGTCGTCCATTCAGGGAAATACTTGATACTTGGGAGCGAAAACATCCCGCAAAGGCAAGTAACCGACCACAAAGGGCCATGGCTCTGCTCTCATGGCTGGAGTCACAATGTTTCCCGGGAAGAACGTCGGCTCAAAAAGAATTTGAAAAATTTCAGCGGCAGCTGCATATGCCCGGTAATGCCGGCGTGCGTCCATCACCCTCCTTTGAAGATGAGACATTGACACTTTCGCTGACATTTAACAACAAACATGATTTTCTACGAAACTGGGAAGCAATACAGAATATTTTGATGGATGCAAAAGATAATTAAATTCTGCAGTCGTCATGCGGACTCCACCGCATCACTGTTCGTGCACAGAGAACGTCAAGACTGGTACAGATGCAAGGAAGCAGGTAGCGAGCCTGCGAGAACTCCGGGTAAGTAAAGCAGGATTTCTTTGCGCATTTGCGTAATAACCTCTTTATGACAGCAGTCCGTGGATGAGCGTATCATCACCCTGCCTGCTGGTGGTAACTTCCCTAAGCCTTGTTACCAGATCGGGAGCCACTGCAGAATAACCGGTGAGCAAGGGCTGTCCCTGCTCACCTATGAAAAAAGGAGCGAGTAAAAGAAATACTTCATCAACCAGATTGTTGCGTAAAAAAGACCCGAAAATAGAGGCCCCTCCTTCAACCAGGAGAGAGAGAATATTCTTTTCACCCAGGATGTGAAGTACCTCTTTAATATCCACCTGGCCGTCAGTAGTTGCGGGAACCTTGTGAAGTTGAGCACCCGATCTTTTCAGGGCGATTTTTTGGCTGTCAGTAACAATATCCGTGGAATAAAAAATCCAGGTCTCGGCAGATGACTGCTGAGTTAAAACTTTTGAACCAGGATCCGTTCGCAAGCTGCTGTCAATGATAATTCGCAAGGGATCCCGACTCTCTTGTCCCGGCAGGCGGGTGGTTAAAGATGGATCATCTATAACAGCCGTATCGATTCCGATTAAAATTGCATCAATATTATTGCGTAATCGGTGCACAAATTCTTTGCTTTTTGTACCGCTAATGGCGCCGCCCCTTCCTGTTTGATAGGTTATCTTACCGTCAAGACTGAGTGCAGCTTTCATAACCACCCATGGTAATCCGGTGGTTACATGTTTAATAAAAGGATAATTTAAACTGCGGCAGGCTTTTTCACAAACGCCGGTCACCACCTCCACTCCTTGTTTTTGAAGATATCCTGCCCCACCGCTTGCAAGAGGATTTGGATCCATGAGTCCTACAACTACCCGCCTGATACCGGCTTCACATACTGCACGGCTGCATGGAGGCGTTCTGCCGGTGTGATTGCATGGCTCTAATGTAACATACATGGTGGCCCCATGGGCATCTGTTCCTGCATCTGCCAGGGCATGTATTTCAGCATGCGGCGTCCCTGCTTTTTTATGGTACCCTCGACCGACAATTCGGCCATTATTGACAATTACTGCTCCCACACATGGATTGGGGGAGGTCCGACCAAGTCCCTTTCGAGCCTCGGCAAGAGCAACTTCCATATATTGCCGGTCCTGATTTACCAACTTGAGCAACCCCTTTGTTTCACTCTGAATTGTAAACTATTTGCCTTTATTTATCGCCGATGAAATTTTTTAATTCATCCATAAATTCATTCACATCTTTAAACTGACGATAGACTGAAGCAAATCTGACATAAGCAACTTCATCAAGTTGCGGTAATGCCTCCATAACCCATTCGCCAATGGTACTTGTTGGAATTTCTTTTCCACCGGTATCCTGAAGCTTTTGCTCTATTTCATCAACAAAGGCATCAATATCCGCAATGCTAACCGGTAATTTTTCGCAGGCCTTTTCTAATCCTGTAATGATTTTCCCCCTGTTCCATGATTCACGACGTCCATCTTTTTTCACCAGCATCGGTAACATGAGCTCTATTCGTTCATAGGTGGTAAATCGCTGCTCACAGTTTGCGCAGACCCGCCTTCTTCGGGTAATAGTTTTATCTTTGTTTAAACGAGAATCAATAACCCGATTATCAAGATGATCACAATAGGGACATTTCATTGTTTTCTCCTGTCATTGATCATACCGGGGAAGATCAGGATAGATGGGTAGACGAGCACACAACTTTCTTACCTCCTGCCGTATTTCCCCAAGAACGGCAGGACTTCGATTACTGATAGCCCGATTAATCCAATCCGCTATCATCACCATTTCAGGCTCTTTCAAACCACGGGTAGTAACTGCCGGCGTACCCAGGCGTATACCACCGGTTACAAATCGTGACTGGGTGTCAAACGGGATAGCATTTTTATTGACGGTTAAACCCGCATCTTCCAGGATGTTTTCCGCCTCTTTACCGGTTATATCCTTACTACTTAAATCAAGAAGCATTAAGTGATTGTCAGTGCCTCCAGAGACGATTCGGAAGCCTCGCCGATGCAGTTCTGATGCAAGAATGGCTGCATTGTCTATTACCTGTCTCTGATAATTGATAAAGCCGTCATCCATTGCCTCCTTAAAAGCGACAGCCTTAGCAGCAATCACATGAACCAAAGGACCTCCTTGAATTCCAGGAAAGATATTTGAGTCAAGGGATTTTGCATGCTTCTCCCGGGCAAGAATCAAACCTCCCCTCGGACCACGCAAAGTTTTATGGGTGGTAGTCGTCACAAAATCGGCATAAGGGACTGGGGATGGATGGACACCGGCAGCAACAAGACCGGCAATATGAGCCATATCGACCATGAAAAGGGCGCCAATCTGATCGGCGATGTGCCGAAAGCCCTCGAAATCAATAATTCGAGGATAGGCGCTTGCACCGGCAACAATCATTTTAGGTCTATTTTCAAATGCTATTCGCTCAACCTCTTCCATGTTAATGGTTTCAGTATCACGCTGAACACCATAGGAAATAAAATTAAACAATTTACCTGAAAAACTGACACTGGCGCCATGGGTCAAATGACCGCCATGCGCCAAATCCATTCCCAATACCTTATCTCCGGGTTTCAATGTGGCAAAGTATACCGCCATATTGGCCTGACTTCCGGAATGGGGTTGAACATTGGCGTATTCCGCCTTGAAAATATCTTTGGCTCGCTTAACCGCCAGCGATTCAACCTCATCGGCATAATCACAGCCTCCGTAATACCTGCGATTTGGGTAACCTTCAGCATATTTGTTTGTAAATATAGATCCTTGTGCCTCCAGAACGGCCTGAGAAACAATATTTTCAGAGGCGATTAATTCCAACTGATTGGACTGCCGTTCGAGCTCGTATTGGATGTATTTAAAGACAGCAGGATCTGTATGTTCTAACGTGGTCATTTTAACACTCATTTTTAA
>CAZURY010000201.1:0-4718 GCA_964623145.1 uncultured Desulfobulbus sp.
CACTTTTTATCATCCTTTCAGGATTCGGTTCTGAATTCAGGCATCTATACTTTTTCCAACCGAGATTTTATATTTCAGGAACAAAGCAACCATGAAAAACCTACACGCTATTCTTCTCGGGACCGCACTCTGCTGTCTGCTCCCCTTCACATTGTTCGCCAAAACCTCGAATGAACGACAGCAAACCTATAAGGATCTTGAAACCTTTGCCAATGTCCTGGCTCTTCTGCAGCAGCATTATGTGGATAAAGTCAATACCGACGAGGTGATTACCGGGGCCATAAATGGAATGCTTACCTCCCTTGATCCTCATTCCTCCTATATGCAGGCCGATGATTTCAAAGAACTGCAGGTCGAAACCAAGGGCAGGTTCAGTGGTATAGGTATCGAGATTACTATTCGGGATTCCATTCTGACCGTGGTCTCACCCATTGAGGGGACCCCTGCCTTTCAACAGGGGATAAGGGCCGGGGATCAAATTATCCGTATAAATGGTGAATCTACAAAAGACATGAGCCTGATGAAGGCCGTCAAAAAGCTTCGCGGAAAAAAGGGAACCAAGGTTACTCTCACCATTCATCATCCTGACCAACAGACTCTCGACGATCTGATTCTGGTCCGCGACATCATCCCGCTCCATTCAGTCAAATCCATGCGGCTTGCTCCGGGACTGCTGTATCTGCGGATTACCAATTTCCAGACGGCGACAACCCACGATGTTCGCAGTATTTTGAACAAAGCTGTACAAAAAGAACCATTACAGGGAATTGTCCTTGATCTTCGCAATAATCCGGGAGGACTGCTTGATCAGGCCGTCAAGGTATCCGACATTTTTCTTGATAAAGGGGTCATTGTTTCCACCCGTGGCCGTAACCCGGATCAGGATATGGTTTTCGAGGCGCATATGGGAAACGGTTCCTTCAATGTTCCCATGGTTGTTCTGGTTAACGGAGGTTCTGCCAGCGCCTCGGAAATCGTTGCCGGGGCGCTAAAGGATCATCACCGGGCAATAATCGTCGGCACAGTCACCTTTGGCAAGGGATCAGTACAGACAATAATTCCCATGCCGAACGGGGCCGGAATCCGTCTGACAACGGCAAGATATTATACGCCCAATGGCAGCTCCATCCAGGAAACCGGTATCACTCCGGATGTGGTCGTTCCTTTTCAGGAACCTGCACCGGAGGAGAACAAACAAAAAATATCGTCTTGGGAAATTCGGGAAAAGGACCTGCCCGGGCATTTACGCAACACCGGCAGCGCAAAAAAGAAACAACTAAAAAAGAAGGATCAGGATTCGCAGGAACGCCAAAAGGTTGAGCAGCGGCTCGCCCGGGATAATCAGCTGCGAACGGCGCTCATCATTTTAAAAAGTTTAAATATTGCACGGGAGTCGACGAAAGAGGGGAAATGAGGGCCACGGAAAAACAGCGTTGTTACAAGATATTTTATTTTTTAACTAAAGCCCAAGCTCTTTTAGAATTTGAGCATTGGTTGTCCATTTTTTTTTCACCTTGACCCAGAGCTTCAAATTTACCCTGCACCCAAGCAATTGTGCCATGTCACGGCTTGCTTCCCGGCGAATCCGGCCAAGCATGGCGCCGCCTTTGCCTATTATTATCCCCTTTTGCGAGCCACGTTCCACGAGTATTGTCGCATGAATAACCACTGCCTTTCCCGGTTGGCCTTCCTGGAAGGTATCTATCAGGACAGCCGTCGAATACGGCACTTCTTCTCTTGTGAGTAAAAAAATCTTTTCCCGGATAAGTTCACTGACAATAAAGCGCTCACTGGCATCGGTCGGGATATCATCCGGGTAATACTGGGGTCCCTCGGGCAGTTTAGCGGCAAGTTCAGCCAAAAGCACATCCACGCCCCTACCTGTAAGGGCTGAAATTGGAATTATTTCTGCAAAAGAATGAATACCGGAAAACGTATCCAGAACCGGAAGTAATTTTTCAGGGCTTAGAAGGTCAATCTTGTTCACGGCCAGCAAAACCGGACAGCGTACCCCGTGCAGGTATTCTTTATACTCCTCCACATGCTTGTGCAGACGACCGGCATCCATTGCCGCTCCATCTCCGAGAAAAAGAACTACATCAGCCTCGGCCAGGCTGGCCATGGCTATGCGAACCATTTCTCGGTTCATCATTTCCCGTGCCCTGTGCAGGCCCGGAGTGTCCAGCATTATCATCTGATATGCAGGGCCGTTGACTATACCAAGAATTCGATTTCTCGTTGTCTGCGGCCTTGGGCTGACAATAGCGATCTTCTGGCCAAGGAGGCGGTTCAGCAACGTTGATTTACCGGCATTCGGGGGACCGACAATAGCGACGACCCCGGAGCGATATACCGTGTCTGGTGGTGATTGCGAAGGCAGGGAAGTTGTCATGAAAGGGTTTCGAAAGAAAGGGTTCCGGAAAACTGATAGTACCTGAAAACGGTAAAAGTAATGACAAAGCAGGTCATTCCTGCTATCCATCTATGCATCTTTTTTTAAATGTTTTTTTAACGTTTTTTTTTAATCCCAAAGTAAGGGGTTCACGGTTCCCACCTGAAGGATTGAACTGTAAACGGTAACCCGCAAACTGTAAACTGCAAAATCCATGACTGTACCCGGTTGTATTGTTGAATATATAGAAGGTGGAAAATTTTTCTGCGCCTTGGTTACCGCTGACACCGGCAAACGATTTCGACTCCTTAATCAAAATGGACGAGAACTCAATCTGCCTCCATCCAGGATTCTCCTTGCCTCGAAAACAAGGTACAATCCTAATGATAGTCGTGTGCAGGTATTAGAACTCCTGCAGAATGCCTCTGAAAAGCGCAAACAATTGACAAAAGAAATCGACCTGGCTGAAATCTGGGAACTGGCCGTGCAAGAAGACCAGGCAACTTTTTCGGCAAATTTTCTGGCCGAACTTCAATTCGGCGGCGAACTTACCGATGACCGAATTGCAGCTTTCTTAAGGGCCGTATTTACCGATCGTTTTTATTTCAAATATAAAAACGGCATGGTCACGGTACACACCCGGCAACAGGTTGAACAGCTGCGGCATCAACTGCAAAAAGAGCAGGAAAAAGAGGCTCTGATGGCACGCGGCGCACACTATCTCCAGCAGATATATCAAGGAGAAACAGTCAACAAAGAAGACTGGCCTCAGCTACCGCATATTCTGGATCAGCTGGCGGAATATGTCCTTTTCGGCAATGATGCCCCGCAGGCTGACCTGATACGACAGCTGCTCAAAAGAGCTGGACTCACCAGACCCCATGACGGCTATCATCTTCTGATTCGGGCAGGTATCTGGCAACGTGATGAAAACCTTGCCCTGCTCAAGGCAAAACAGCCTGTCGAGTTTTCGCAGGAATGCCGACAGCAGGCCAACTCCCTTGTAGACGCCGAGCTCGAAACGCTGCTGACCGATTCTAAACGCCTGGATCTGCGCCACCTGGAAACATTTACCATTGATGCCGCTTCAACCAGGGACTATGATGATGCGCTCCACATAGAGAATCAGGGAGATACGGTACGGGTAGGGATCCACATAGCCGATGTCGCCTATTATGTCAAACCCAAGAGTCCGCTTTTTGCCGAATCTCTGGAGCGCTGCACATCCCTCTACTTCCCGGAGGGGCACATCCCCATGCTGCCCTCCGTGCTTTCCCAGGGGGTATGCAGTCTCATCAAGGGTTTTGCAAAACCGGCGATGTCATTTCTCATAGATCTTGATCGGCAGGGTAATATTACTCATTCAAAAATTGTTCGCAGTGTCATTCAGGTTAAACGACGCCTCAGTTATAAAGAAGTCGATGAATCGCTGGAACAACAACCGGAGTCGGAACCGGATCTGTATCTGCTCGGCAAAATAGCCCGGGCCCTGCAACAGCAAAGGGTCAACAATGGCGCCCTGTTGTTATCATTGCCCGACGTCAATATTGATGTCCGTAACCCTGACCTGATAACAGTTCATTTAAACCCTGTGGACACCCCGGCCAGGACATTGGTCTCGGAGCTGATGATTCTGGCCAACAGTGTTGCTGCATCATATCTTGCAGGCCAGGAAGCTCCGGGTCTGTTTCGCTCCCAGCCGCCGCCGAGGAAACGTATTATCAGCGGCATTCACAATGCCATGCCTGACATAGCACGCCAACGACGATTTCTTTCCCGGGGAGAATTAACCGTTCACCCCAAACCGCACAGCGGCCTGGGGGTCAACTGTTATACAACTGTGACATCTCCGATTCGCCGGGCCCTGGACCTCGTTGTACAACATCAGCTGGCCAACATGATTTCAGGCAGGGGGATCCTTTTTTCAAATGATGAGTGCAAAACATTTTCCGGCCTAATCGCCCAGAAACTGGCGCGTGCCGGCGGTGTGCGACAACAACGGCATCGATACTGGATACTCCGCTATCTTGAACCCATGCAGGGCAGGACTCTACCTGCCCTGGTGGTTGGCCGGGGACCACGGCGGGTTAATCTTCTGTTGATGAATTGCCTGTTCGATATTGACCTGCCACCAAACCGTGCCTTTCCTGTTGAACCGGGGGATACGGTGCGAGTACGGCTTGCCCGAGTCGACCCTCTGGAGAATGTGCTGCGAGCAGAATGGTAACACCCTTGCCGGCTTAAGAGCAGTCAGGATCTAAGACTGGTCTTGCCCGCAACCCAACAGGATTACGAATTTCGAACTGCAGAATTTCGAACCGCAGAA
>CAZURY010000202.1:0-4707 GCA_964623145.1 uncultured Desulfobulbus sp.
AATTTCTTCTCAGCCTTGATTACGAGCTTTTTTTCGGTTCACAAATTGGTTCTGTCCGGAATTGTCTCATTGATCCTGTTGACTTCCTTATTAAAAAAACCGCCGAAACCGGACTGTGCCTGTCACTGTTTGTTGATGCCGCCTTCCTGGTGCGCCTGCGGGAAGAAGCGGCGAAGTATCCATCTCTGCAGGTGGAATATGACAAAATTCGTCGCCATCTCGAACAGTTGAAAAACAGCGGTCATGATGTCCAGCTGCATATTCACCCCCATTGGCTTGACAGTTATTTTGACGGTTCTGCCTGGAAGGTCGATACAACCCGTTATACGCTGCACGATTTTTCCGTTGATGAACAACTGGAAATTGTCCGGGAATCCAAGGCTGAACTGGTACGGATTGTCGGTGATACTGTTTTTGCCTTTCGTGGTGGCGGCTGGTGCATTCAGCCGTTTAATCAGATAGCCGCAGCTCTGCGCGCTGAAAATATCTGGCTGGAAAGTACTGTTTTTTTTCAAGGAAAATCAGAAGACAGCCAACGGGGATTTGATTTTTCATCAGCTCCTGATCTGGATTATTATCGTTTTTCCGATGATCCGGTTCGGATCGATGATAAAGGCTCCTTTGTTGAGGTGCCGATAGGTTCTTTTCGGGTTTCTCCATCTTTTTTCTGGTGCCTTGCCTGGACAAAAAAGTTTGGCGGAGCTAAACACCACTCCTTTGGTGATGGATGTGCCATGGTTGCTGATAAAAGCTATTATATACAACGCCTGACCAGCTACAGTAACAGCGTTGTCTCAATAGATGGCCTGAAAGGCGGGCTGCTTTCCGGAGCCTGTAAAGAGATGCAAAAAAAATCAGGGAGAAATCTGTTTCATGTTATGGGGCATCCGAAAGCACTTACGCCATATTCAATTAAGAAGCTTGCTTCCTTTCTCAAAGAAAGATCTTTTCGTCATATTACTTACCAGGGTTTACGACATCTTGTCCCCCAGAATCCCATTTGAATACTACTCATGATTCGTTATTCCCTGTTAACCGTCGTTGTTCTCTATCTCTGTCTGTACAGCTTTAAAGACTGGTACCGGGCGCTTTGTTATTCCATTCCCTTCCTGGCCTTGCTGGAACGGCCTGACATGCCGAGAGCCATGTTAGGCATTCCGGGGATGAATCCATATAATCTGCTGTTGTTGTTTGTTCTTTTGGGGTGGCTCACCCAGAAAAATCGGGAAGGCCTTAGGTGGCAGGTGCCGACGACGCTGAACAGATTACTCTGGCTGTATATTATAGTGGTAACCATCTCCTGGTTACGGATGATGCTGAATCCGGATGGTTTGTTTGTTCATGTCGACTACTTTTTAAGTTATGGCCTTTCGTATCATTATCCCAGCATAACCGGTTTAGTTCGAGATGATTTCTTTAATGCCTGGAAATGGTTGATTCCGGGGCTTTTGATCTGCCATGGCGCTACGACCAGAGAGCGGGGCCATCTTGCCATGCAGATGGTTTTATTGGCTGGCCTGTTACTTGGAGTGCAGATTATCATCAAAATGGCCCCAGCTCTGCTTGGGCATGAAGATCTGAATGAGAGAGCTCTTCGTGTGTTTGACCGTGATATTGGCTATTTTAAGGTGCAGCTGGCAACCTTTACGGCGAGTTGTGCCTGGGGTTTTTTCGTATATGCAAATTTTATGTCTTCCCATAAAAAACGGCTGCTGGGGTACGGAGGATTTTCCCTTATGACCGTGGCCTTGATGCTCACCGGCGGTCGGGGCGGTGCTGTGGCCTGGGCAGTATGCGCCATGTTGTTTGGAATGTTGAAGTGGAGAAAAATGTTGTTTGTTCTGCCGGTCTGTATCGCCCTTGCCTTTGTCATGGTGCCGGGAGCAGAGAACAGGTATCTGGCAGGAGTTGAACCCGGAAATACTCATCACCGGGCAGAGCCTGAAAATTTACGACGAACGGATGCGGAAGGTCACGATCTGTATGCCATGACTTCCGGGCGTGTTATTGTCTGGCCGTATGTGGTGAAAAAGATCATCCAGTCCCCTGTGATCGGCTACGGTATGCGGGCGTATGAGCGGGAGGGGGTATTTATCTCCATGCATGAGGACGGCATCCCCTTTGGTATCGGCTTCTGGAGCCACCCGCACAATGCCTTTTTGATGGTGTTGCTGGATATGGGTATTGTCGGCGGGATAATAGTGTTTTCATTTTTTTGGGTCATTGTGCGGGATTCGATACGATTATTTCGGCAAGAGAATGGGGATGAATATACGACCCTGGTGGCTGGTTTTTGTCTGGCCTTTGTTGTCACCGCCCTTGTCAGCGGCATGTTTGCCTGTACCTTGTATCCCGCCCAGGATAATGCACTGGAGTGGTGCGCAATAGGGCTGTTCATGGGGACAACAGGAAGAAAGTTCGGTAAACAAAGGCTGCATACCGGACGCGAGATAGGGTAAATATGGATTACCTCAACTTTGAAACGGAAAAATTATGTATCCCGGACCCTACCTTTAATAATGCCCTTATTTTTTTAGCGATCATTTTTATTGCATTGGTGACCATGATCAGGAAAAAGAATATTTTTCTTGATCGTATTCAGACCGACCAATTGAAAGGCATCGCTATCCTTTTTGTTGTCACCGGCCACCTGTGGACCCATGTTTCTCTTCATGGCGCTGTTCCGAATTTTGCCGGTTATGCCGTTGCCCTTTTTCTGTTGCTTTCCGGCTATGGACTTACCCGGTCCTGGCAAAAGAAACCGTTAACGGCAAAGGAGTTTGCGTTCAGGCGCATAAGCAGGGTGATGGTACCCTACTGGATCGCAACGATTTGTATTCTCCTGCTGGATTATTGGTTGCTGGACAGGCGCTATTCCATCATTGAAATCTTATCGACCCTGTGCGGCATGAATTTTGCCCAAACCCTCAGGTATCTGGATTACGCTCGCTGGTATATTACGCTCATCTTGTTTTTTTATAGTGTCTTTTTTCTGGCAAACAGGATGGCCAGATCCCTGGGCGCAATTTTTGTTCTCTTTGTTTTCAGCCTGTTATTGTTTGTCCTTAGAAGAATGGATATTTTCCCTTTTGGCGCCTTGTTTCATTTTGTTGCCTTCCCCGTTGGTTGCCTCATTGCGTATCTGTACACGCCGGAAAGGGTGGCTTTCCTCAACAGAAAATTACCCTTGGCGATTCTGCTGCTTGTTGCTTTTTTCGGGGCAATATTATGCAGTAAACTCATGCCCGCGTTGCATGGAGATGGCGTAATGGATAAACTGTTAAAACTATTGGTCGGCAATGCTCAACCTCTTCTTCTTTGTGTTTTGCTGATAGCTGTTTTCGGTCTGCTTGGGACTTTTAATGTATGCAGTCGGTTTTTCATGTTTTGCGGTGTGGTATCCTACGAGGTGTATCTTCTTCATGGGCCGTTGCTGATAAAGTACAACCTTATTTTTCCATACTTCTCTCCGGATTCTATAGTTATTGGTTACCTGGTTTTTCTGGCATTGATACTGGCCTTATCGTATTTATTTAAGCTGTTTCATGAGTATGTATTCACTTTCGCCTGCACGTTGTCTCATGTGCGGAAATAAATTCGTAAGAAGAGGCTGATCACATTATCCCCTAATGCTGTTGTCGGGGACGGGGATCCAGTTATTTGGGTTAATGACGGTATACCCGATTTTCACTCCAGAGAGTTCGGAAAACAAAGAAAGAGTATGTAGAGAGTTAGACAAAATGCATCAAAACTAAATCGTGAAAATCGAATTTTCAATTGATACCGGAACGATTATTTCTTTCTTTGTCGTTTTAGTTATAGCGTGTTTAGCGGCAGCTTTTTTTCTGCGTCAATCCTGCGACAGTAAAAAACGACAAAAATGTTATCGTGATTCACTCACTTTCAGTTTCCGCGTTGCACAAAATATTCCTGATAATGCAGTTGTATTTGTTGGTGACAGCCATGTCCGGGGACTCTGTGTAGCCGCTGTGACTCCGTATGGAGTGAATCTCGGTATAGGAGGGGATACAACGGGTGGTGTTCTTCAGCGGATAAAGCAATACATGTCATTGAATAAGGCAAAAGTCGTGGTCCTGGCCATTGGAACGAATGACATCATTCATGGCCTCAAGGATGGCATTGCCGACCGATATACGGCGATCCTCAATGTGCTGTCCGGCTCTGTCCCGGTTTTGGTTTGTTCTCTGCCACCAGTTGACGAACGGGCAACCGGAAAAATACATAATCAGGATGTGCTTGCGGTCAATCGTTCTCTCCTGGCGGTCTGCACCGGGAATACAAGATGTTGCTTTGTTGATTGCACCAAGCAATTAGTTGATTTTTCAGGTAATTTAGATGCACGGTATCATATCGGTGATGGAATACATTTAAGTCCCGCCGGCTATGCTATTTGGATCAAGACAATGAAACAGATACTTTCCGTTAGTGATTGTTTTATTGATTAGCCTGTCAAAAAAACGAGATCGTCATCCCGTGTAGGAAGAGGGTATGGTGCCTGCCCATGTATGAAGTATGCTGAACCGATAAAGGATTTATAGCGCCCAATCCTGAACGAATCCGCTAAACAGTTATCTTTTCCGGTTGTTTGTGTTATAATTATTGCAGCAAATAATTTTTTATATACCACAATATTCCATGGCCGATCACGACCACAGCTATAAGTACCTTTTTTCCCATGCCCGGATG
>CAZURY010000203.1:0-4706 GCA_964623145.1 uncultured Desulfobulbus sp.
CGTGGAAATAATTTTTTCAATTTTTTGAGCCAGTTCCGCATGCCCATCGGTTTGCCCTCGGGAACAAATTTGATGGCCTTTAGATAATATTCAGGGTCCATGTTCAGGTTGCGCAGTTGGATAAGATCCGGTTGCCGGTGGACAATCAGGTCGCAGATGGCGGAAAATTCTCCGGGATCATCGGTAAATCCGGGCAGGATAAAATAGTTAAGGGAAACATGGCGGCCATTTTTTTTCATAATGGTCATCGAATTGCAGACATCCTCAAAGTCGAATCCCCTGGGCTGGTAATAGCGCCTGTGGTAGGCAGGGCGGGCACTGTTCATGGAGACCCGGATGGAATCAAGTCCACTGTCTGCCAATTGCTGCACTGCTGCCGGAAGACTGGCGTTGGTGTTGAGATTGATGGTACCTCGAGTGGTTTGTTTCCGGATCAGTTCAATGGCTCGTTTGATTGTCTCGGCCTGCAGCAGTGGCTCTCCTTCACATCCCTGGCCGAAACTGACCACCGGGTTCATCGCAGAGTTGAGGTGGGGGACGGCGATTTCTGCAATTTCTGCTGCCGAGGGAACAAACTGGATGCGGTCCTGGGTTGAAGGGCAGCACCCGGAGGGCTGCAGGGAGATACAGCCGAGACAGGCGGCATTACAGATCGGTGAACAGGGTAGGGGCGCTTCCCATCGCTCTAAAAAATAGTTGCGTGCAGCCGGGCAACCGTAGGTCAGACAGCATTTGCCCAGGTGCTGGATAAGCCTGTTTTTTGGATAATCAGCCAGTTGAATGGCTGTTTTTTTATTGATAAGGTCCTGGTTAAAACCGATTGGGTCCTGCCTGATATCGGCATCACTTCTGAAAGCGGTCACATAAAATTTTCCATCCATCCAGCCCACTGCCGTATAGGCAAAAAGGGGAAGAAGCGGGGCCCCGGAATTTTGTTTTTGATATGCTGCTGTATAAACTGCGGTGTGGGCGGGGGCCATAAATGCGGCAACTGCCTGAATCGCCTCTCCCGGTGCAAAGGGATTGCTCTCCAGCAGGGCCGGTTCTCCGGTGTCTGCTTCAATACCGACCGGCAACCGGTCAGGGAGCACAAAGAGTTCACTCCCCTCGGGCAGTTCGATCAGATCCTGTCGGCTCGGACAATAAAAATCGCCCGCACTGGCTCCGGCAATTTTCAATCCGTCATAATCCAGAATTTCGCCCTTACTGTTGGCAAACACCAGGTTCGGTAGAGGGCGCTCCGACGACGGGCAGCTCATTGGATCACGGATCTGATGGATATGTTGTTATCTTGGTCGTATTTTCGAGAGAACCGAGTCGACGGCTCTGTATACATCGAGATCGTCTCCAAATACATCCTGAATGGCCGGATGATCAATAAGATCTTCAATGATGTATTGAGTCATATAGAGACTTACCATGTTCGGATCCTGGGTCAGGGTTCGGATCGGAGCAATCTTGAACTGCATGTCGAAATCTTCCATTTCGCTTAAGCCTGCAAGTTGTTTTTCCATAACTTCGCAGATAGCCTGGTTGGAATTAGTTTCTATGATATGCTCATCAAGAAGTCTCTGGACAAGGGAAATTGCCAGTTTTTCAGCATTTTCTCTAGCCTTGCGCAGCATAAAGCGACGTTCCCGCTCCCGCTTGCGGTCAATGGCATCAATAGTCTTGTTGGTGGAACGGCTCGGGTTCATATGGCGGGCCATGGTTCTACTCCTTCCTGGTAAATAATAGGTATCTAACCTTCCCGGTCACTCTGATAGAGTTGTTGAAAGTGTTTGATAAGTGTCGACGTTGACTCATCCAGGTGCAGGTCATATTTTTCAACGTATTCTGCAGCCATACGATGGGTATTGAAAATGGGGACATTGAGTCGCAGGTTATTGGCGGCAACCTGTAGATATTCTTCCGGATGGTCATAAAAAAGATCGAGTATTTCGGGTAGCAGCTCATAAAAGGAGAGAGAATCCTCGGCATAGAGCAAGGTGTCAGCGTCCTCGCTTAAATTGGCCTCTTCAACAGGCCCTTCATAGCCGAATTTCCATCCGGTTCGTCCTCCATGATATCCCTCAACCCACCAGCCGTCCATAACACTTATATTGGGCGTTCCGTTCATGGCTGCTTTCATGCCGCTGGTCCCGGAAGCCTCCAGGGGACGTTTAGGGCTGTTCAGCCAGGCATGCACACCGGAAACCATCATTTTGGCGATCGACATGTCATACCCTGGGATAAAGACCAGCTTGGCCAGTCCCTTGCTTTTGCGGTATAGTTCTTCCTGATTGTCAAGGATCAGTTTGAGAACGGATTTTCCCGGTTCGTCGGCAGGATGAGCCTTACCTGCAAAAACAAAGTTGATTTGTCGGTTTTTTGCAAGCAGGATATCAGCCAGGGCGTCGATGTCATCAAAAATAAGATCAGCTCTCTTATATGTTGAAAACCGGCGCGCAAAGCCAAGGGTAAAGACACCCGGCTTCAAGTCGGGAGATTCTTCCAGACGGGAAAGATAGTTAGGTGGGTCAATCCAGGTTTCCAACATCTGATTACGGTGCATTCTCAGCATAAGATTGATGTAATCAGTCAGGATTTGGTTGTCCTTTTGCCACGCCCGACCCAGGGCAGCTGTGAGTTCATGGATATCCATGGTGATTTCAGCAAAGATGCCGGGATTGTTTCGCCAGCCGGCAAGCGCCGGGTAATCATCAAATACTCGGGCCCGGTTCGCGCTGATCCAGGTCAGGTGATGGACGCCGTTGGTTACGGCGGTTATCTTATCGGCAAAGCGGGGAAACTGTCTGCGTGTGACATCCCGATGCAGTCGGCTTACACTGTTAACGCCCCTGTTTACACGCATGGCCAGGGTGGTAAAGTTGTACTCGCCCGGAGAATCTTCATCCTTGGCCAGCAGGTCCAGGATCTGTCGGCAGACCCGGTGACTGATCCCGGTGTACATGGAGCGGGGGAAGCGGTCATGGCCGGCCTTTACCGGGGTATGAATGGTATAGACGATCCGCCTGGCCACGGTATCCACAGCCTTGAGGATATCTTGATCTTTCATGCGGCTGTAAAATTCCTGGCCCAGATTTTTTTTGAGTTCCCTGAGGATAAGGTGCAGTGAGACGGCCACCCCATGCTGTTCGTTGAGGTGGATGGTGCGGGCGGTGAACCCCAGGGTTTCCATCAGAGGTAAGACGCAGGAACCAAGCATCCTTCTCTGATTAGCCTTCATAAGTGTTGTTTTGGCATTGTATAACTGATCAGCAGCCTCGCGCACCCAGGAAGGAGCAGACGCAATTGAATAATCAATCAGAAATTCAGGGACAAAGTAGTCAAGCTCTTCATTGATCTCCATTTTCATCCAGACCCGGGCCATGATCTGTTCCGGTTCGTCCCGTTCATTAAAAAAGGGTACGGGAATTTCAAGAGGGACGCCAGGGCGGTCAGGGTCGTGTAGCTGGAACAGGGTCGGGGTCTTTTCTGGTTCCCAGTGGGTTGCCTGATCAATCTGGCCGACTTTGGAATCAACGAACTGGGAGAAATAACCCTCCCGGTACAGCAGACTTACTGCCGTCACCGGAATACGCAGATCGGCAAAGCTTTTTAGAGTATCTCCGGCCAGGACACCAAGCCCACCGCTGTAATTGGGAATTTTGCGGGGTCCATGGAGGTATTTCCGGATAAAGGCATCGGCAACATCGTCGTCACTGCCTCTAATTTCCTTTTCACGCAAAAAATCCAGCAGTGGATGAAAGACGTCGGGATCGGCGCCGATCTCCATGGAGATATATACTACTGAGTTTCCATCGGGCTTCTGTAACTGACGCCAGACCTTGTCAAGGGTGTCCTGGGTAACCCCGAAAAAAGTCCCGAATTTGTTACGGGAGATCAGGTCTTTTTCCGTTTTGATTGTTATTGATTTTTTTGCTGTCAATATTTGATGAACTCGTAAAAAGAATAAAGCGGCATCAGCCGGCAACAATGAATACAGCAGCTGGAGCCTCCTGCTCTCTGTGCCTGCATTTCCCACTCCCCCGAACTTAGAAGGGCTGGTGCTGTTTTGCAAGCTAATTTCACAAGGTGGAAAAAAATGTTGTATTCCTTCTCCGTTGAGGTAGAATTACGGTCGGTTGGACAGCTGCAGATTATACAATCAACAGGTCGTGTCATGTATCCATCAGGAGGATAATGTGTTGAAAAACGGAACGTTATTAACAATGTTCATGCTGGCTGTTATGTGTGGTTTTTTATTGGGCGGTTGTGGGAAAAAAACAGCGCCGCCTGCGGTAACAACGGCGACCGAAGGTTTGGGACCAACGGAATCTTTGGACACGGCTGCAACGGATAGTTCCGCCACCGTGGAGGGTAGAACTTCCGGCCCCATGTTGCCTGTGTATTTTGCCTTTGACTCGTCACGGGTTGAAGGCGATCAGATTGATCGGCTGGAAAAGAATGCTGATTTTTTGAAAAGCCATCCGGAGATCAATGTACGTATCGAGGGCAACTGTGATCCTCGCGGCACCAGAGAGTATAACCTGGCCCTTGGTGAGCGCAGGGCTCAGAGCGCCCGGAAATATCTGGTAAACTTAGGTGTGGATGGCGCACATTTGACAACCGTCAGTTGGGGTGAAGAGAAATTGCTTTTGTTTGGACATGATGAATTATCCTGGGCCCAGGATCGTCGTGATGATTTTGTTATTTTGAAGTAA
>CAZURY010000204.1:0-2128 GCA_964623145.1 uncultured Desulfobulbus sp.
TGGAGGGAGGAACTGTTGGGTGCATAAAGAGATATCATTTATACATACCGGGCAATGCTGCCTGTTTGTGGTTGATCCACAGGAACGCCTTATGGCTCATATCTATGAAGCCGACCGGGTCGTCACTAATATTGCCTTGATGATTCGGCTGGCGGAAGTGTTTTCTCTTCCAGTTCTTAGTTGTACGCAGTATAAAAAAGGGATAGGCGACATTGTTCCTGAGTTGGCTGCACTCTTAAGAGGGGTGGCATGTCCTGATAAGGTGTCTTTTAATGCCCTGGCAAGCAAAGAGGTACAACAGGAACTCGATAATCTGCCCGCCGAAGTTGATACCCTTCTTCTTTGTGGTGTGGAAACCCATATCTGTATTTACCAAACTGCCATGGGCGCATTGCAGGCAGGATACCGGGTACGGGTTGTTGTTGATGGTGTTTCTTCCCGGACGCCGGAGAATGATTACTTTGGCAGGCAGCGGTTGCGCGAGATCGGAGCAGTGCTTGCGCCTGCGGAAATGGTTATTTATGAATTATTGCAGCAGGCAGGCACGGCTGAATTCAAAGCCCTTCTGCCCTATTTAAAATAACCTAAATTGAGCGTTTCACCCCATCTGCAAATAAAAAAGATATATGATTATAAGTGTTTTTTTGTAAACTGTTGCAGTTGGGGTAAAACCCTCCGGGATTTCCATTTCATCCCCAATCTGCAGGCCTTGCGCTGTCCCATGTAGGCTTAACTACAATGAAACAGCACAAAACCTGCAGCTTGGGGCGAAATGAAAATCGCTCAATTTAGGAATAATTATAAGGATATCCTGGCATAAAGGCTCAGGGTACTGAATACAGATTGTACATTTTTCTATGAAAGGTAACGAAATACGATCCAGATTCCTCAATTTTTTTGCCGACAAGGGGCATACTGTTGTTGAATCTTCTTCCCTTGTTCCCCATGATGACCCCACCCTCCTGTTTACCAACGCCGGTATGGTTCAGTTTAAAAAGGTGTTTATTGGAGAAGAGCAACGGGATTATGTTCGGGCCACTACTTCCCAGCGTTGTGTCCGGGCGGGAGGCAAACATAATGACCTGGAAAATGTCGGTCATACTGCGCGGCACCATACTTTTTTCGAGATGCTGGGTAATTTCTCCTTTGGCGACTATTTTAAAAAAGATGCCATTGTCTATGCCTGGGAATTTCTTATTGGTGAACTGGGGCTGGATCCCGGGCAGCTTTGGGTTTCAGTCTACAAGGATGATGATGAGGCATTCCGGCTTTGGCAGGAGATTAAAGATTTGCCTGCAGGGAGAATAGTGCGCCTGGGGGAGGCTGATAATTTTTGGGCCATGGGTGATACCGGCCCCTGCGGCCCCTGTTCCGAGATCCACATTGACCTCGGTCCCGAACATGGCTGCGACCGGCCGGACTGCGCCGTCGGTTGTGATTGTGATCGTTTTCTGGAACTGTGGAACCTGGTATTCATGCAGTTTAACCGGGATGAGTCGGGCGCTATGACCCCGTTACCAAAGCCTTCCATTGATACCGGAATGGGGCTTGAACGGGTGGCTGCCGTCCTGCAGGGAAAATTCAATAATTTTGATTGTGATCTTTTTACACCGTTGATTGAGCATATTGCCGGGCTATCAGGAAAAAAATATAAAGCTATGGCCTCGGATGACGTGGCCATGCGGGTTATTGCCGATCATGCCCGGGCAACTACCTTTCTGGTTGCCGATGGCGTACTGCCGTCCAATGAAGGGCGCGGTTATGTCCTGCGCCGAATAATGCGCAGGGCAATCCGTTTTGGCCGCAGCATTGGGCTGGAGTCTTTTTATCCCGGTGTCTGCGCCCTGGTTATCGAAATGATGCAGGAGGCCTACCCGCACCTTGCTGATGCCCGTGAACTGCTGCAAAAGGTGGTGACCAACGAGGAGTCCCGTTTCGGTGAGACTCTGGATAACGGGCTGGCCATGCTTTTTCGTGAGATTAAACGGTTGCAAAGGGAGCAGGGGAAGGCCGCCTGTATTGATGGAGCCTTTATTTTTAAACTCTATGATACCTATGGTTTTCCGGTGGATATTGTTCGGGATATTGCCCTGGAACAAAAAATTTCTTTTGATGAAGCCGGGTTTAA
>CAZURY010000204.1:2228-4694 GCA_964623145.1 uncultured Desulfobulbus sp.
CGGGGCGTAATTCGCTGGCCCGGCGGTCGCTTTCGAGTTGAGGATACCATGGCTGCCACCGAAGGTCTTGTTCTGCACAAAGGAGTTGTGGAGGATGGTGTCCTGTCGGTTGGTTGTACGGTAGAGCTTGTTGTCGAGGATATGGACCGCACGGCAACAATGGCAAATCATACGGCAACGCATCTCCTGCAGGCAGCCATGAAAAAGATACTTGGTGATCATATCAAGCAGGCGGGTTCACTGGTTAACAGCAAGCGGCTGCGTTTTGATTTCACCCATTTTTCTCCGGTGAGCGTGGACGAGATCCGGGAGATTGAATGGCTGGTTAACACTGAAATTCGTCGCAATACATTAGTACAAACGGATCTTTTGGCCAGGGAGGCAGCGATTGCCGAAGGCGCAACAGCGCTGTTTGGTGAAAAGTATGGCGACCAGGTGCGGGTCGTGGCCATTGAGGGCTTTTCCAAAGAGCTCTGCGGCGGGACCCATGTCCGGGCGACCGGGGAAATAGGGTTGCTGAAGATAATCTCGGAGTCCGGTATAGCCGCAGGCGTACGTCGCATCGAGGCGGTAACCGGCCCGGCGGCGGTGACCTATGTGCAGCAGCTGGCTGCAGGAGCGGAAGAAGTGGCTGCACTGTTATCGGGTCCCTTTGTCGAGGCTCCGGCCAGAATAGAGGCTCTGCTCAAAAAACAGAAAGAACTGGAAAAAGAAGTTGCCACACTGGCGGCATCTCGAGCTATGTCCGATCTTGATGCTTTATTCAATGACGCCGTTGAAATCGAGGGAATCAAGGTGGTTGCCGGCGAGATCCCGTTGGATTCGGCTAAAACTTTGCGTGAGGTGGGCGATAAGGTGCGGGATCGGATGGGCAGTGGAATTGCCGTTCTTGGCGGGGGGATCAACGGTAAAGCAGCTCTCCTGGCCCTGGCCAGCAAAGACCTGACCGATAGGGTAAAGGCAGGACAGCTGGTGGCAAAAGTTGCGGCAATCGTGGGAGGGAAGGGCGGCGGAAGACCGGATATGGCCCAGGCCGGCGGCAACATGCCTGATAAGCTGGGGGAGGCGATGGCGGCCGTTCCCGGAATTGTTGCCCAACTGTTAGAGGAGAACAAATGAATGACAGGGCCCAGTGCAATCGCTATGTGATTACCGGGGTTGGTTTGACCGCGCCCGGCGGCGCCAACGACCTGCCCGAGTTCAGGCGTCGTCTCCTGGCAGGAGAGAGTGGAATTTCCAGCATTGATCTCCGGTATATGGGTGTGGCGCCTGCCGGTATCTGCTCCTTTCCGGAAACCAGGTATCGCAAGAAAAAGGAAAATAAGCGTGGTACCCGGGCCGGGTGTATCGGGGTATACTGTGCCGGCGAGGCCCTGGCCGACGCCGGCATCGATTTTTCCGAGTATGATCGGGCGCGGACAGGCGTCTATATCGGGCTCACAGAGCATGGCACGGTGGAAACCGAAAATGAAGTCTATAATATAAGTCGGTTTGACTATAATGTTGACTACTGGACCCACCATCATAATCCCCGTACAGTGCTTAATAATCCGGCCGGGGAAATAACCATGAACCAGGGAATCACCGGGCCCCATTATTCCATCGGCGCTGCCTGTGCCGCAGGCAACGCTGCTCTTATCCAGGGGTTGCAGATGCTGCAGCTTGGTGAAGTGGATCTTGCCCTGTGCGGCGGTATTTCCGAGTGTGTTGGTTCCTTTGGGATCTTTGCCTCGTTTAGGGCTCAGGGCGCCCTGGCCGAACATATTGATCCTGTCAAGGCCAGCAGACCGCTGGATCAGGAACGCAACGGAATCGTTATTTCCGAAGGCGGTTGCGTCTTTACTCTGGAACGCCTTGACCGGGCCCTGAGGCGCGGGGCGAAAATTTACGGTGAGCTTGCCGGTTATGCCATGAACTCAGATGCCAGGGATTTTGTTCTTCCCCATGGGCCGCGTCAAAGCCAGTGCATGCGGGCAGCCCTTGCCCGAGCGGGCATGCAGCCCTCTGACATCACCATTATCAATACGCACGCCACCGGAACCCGTCAGGGTGATATCGAGGAATGCAAGGCTATCCGGGAGGTTTTTGTGGATTGTGATAAAACCTGGACGAATAATACCAAGTCTCTAATAGGTCATGCCATGGGAGCTGCCGGCGTTCTCGAGCTTGCGGGCAACCTGCCCTCTTTTGCTGATAACATGGTTCATCCGACCATCAATCTGGAAAATCCTGATCCGGAGTGTGATCTGCCCGGGCTGGTTGCAGGAACTCCGAGGGAGATTGAACATGTTGATGCCATGCTCAACAACTCTTTTGGTATGGTCGGAATAAATTCCGTCATAATCATCAAGAGATTTGTGGCAAACTAAATTTTTCTATGGTATATCTGTCTACTTCCGTCAAAAAAATGAGCTGCTTTTCATGGTTCGAAGTCTACGCTTATCTGTTGTGGCTATGACAAAAATC
>CAZURY010000205.1:0-4671 GCA_964623145.1 uncultured Desulfobulbus sp.
CCTGCAGCCTGTCCTGGTCAAAAAAGAATGGATCGCTCACCACAGCGTTTGTTTCCGTGTTCATATACTTTTCCCCATATTTCCTTTCTTTAAAAAAAAGATGATCGCTGCACATCTGAAAAATCACAACACGCTTATCTTGCCCACGATTGTATCAGGTTTCGACGCACAACTCATCACAGGCTTGCTAACATTACATTAATACGTACCAAAAATTTGTGATTGCTCACAGGTGCGTCAGGTTTGTTCAGTCACACCTGCCCGCTATAGCCCTCCTATGCGGGTGGGTGTGACCGGACGAAGATGGCGTGCCTGTGAGCAATTACGGTTTCGGCTCTCCTGTCAGCAGCATTGCGGACAGTAGATATTCATCCGGCGTCCGAACACCGGCTTATAGGTATCCTTGCCGCATTTCCGGCATTT
This sequence comes from uncultured Desulfobulbus sp., assembly GCA_964623145.1. Classification (GTDB taxonomy): domain Bacteria; phylum Desulfobacterota; class Desulfobulbia; order Desulfobulbales; family Desulfobulbaceae; genus DRLX01. The sequence continues at coordinate 424 of CAZURY010000205.1, forward strand.
TAAGGGCTCAATTGATTTCAGCACAGGGTTATAATGCAGCATAATGGTCTTTTTTTCTCTTCCTGCAGAGACATGAAAAAATATTTTGACTACCGGGCATTTCAAGAGCACTGCGCCACTGAGTTTTAAACGGATTTTGATGCTGTATTTGTTGAAAAGGTCATCGGTCTTGGCAGCCAGCTCTGCGGGAATCAGGTCTATCTTTTCCTGTCGATCGGCAATAAGACGCTCAGACAGCCCTGAACGCTGCAGGTTTTTTTTCATTTCCTGAGCCAGGGCCTTGTAATACTCGTTCAGATTCTTGACATCACGACGATATCGCCGATTCATACTGGCTTCAAAATCTTTCAACTCAGCGGCTAAAATCCCTTGTGCGCTGTTTTGCACCAATTCTTCCATGATTTCGATTTCTTTATCGGCAAGAGCTGCCGGAGCAGTTTTATCCACAGAGTCTATTGCTCCGCTCTGGAGAACGTCAGCCATGGCAGAAACCTCAACCTGGGTGTCTCTGTTATAAACAAAGGTCAGCAGCCCTTCTTTCTGCTCATCGCTCTGGGCAAGATAACTGCAGTGCAGGAGTATATATTCACTGAATGCGGGGGCAGTTTTGCCCACTTTTCCTACAGCATTTTCAAAGTAGAAAAGATCCTGAACAAGCTGCTTAAAACCTGCTGTTTTCAGGTAGTCAAAATGCAGTTCACAACGGGTCACGGGAATTCGGCTGCGGGCGGCGGCTACCATTTTGTCAAGCAGGGGCGAACCATAATGAATCGTCCATTCGCCGCTGTCTTCAGGATCAAATTGAAGGCTGAGATATTCGGGAAGAGCCAGCTCCTCTGCCAGTTGTTTCGGCAACGCTGCTTCAAGGGTCCGGCCCCGGTTGTCGACGATACCTCCGTACGCGTTGATCAGTTCCTCTGTAAAGAATTTCAAGCTGATATCAGCGTTAGAGTTCATAGTCATCCCCGAATAATTTTTCATCCAGCTCTCTGGTAGTTCCATACTGCGTTTTGGATCGTTTAATCCTGGCGCCCAGTTTTCCAAACTCTTTACTGCGAGCGGTCTCAGAATCAGCATTCACCCAGATTTCGTAGACCATGTCCTCGAAATCCTTCTCGCCCCGAATTCGTCCCAGAATCATGTCAATCTCTCCAATCACCATTTCAAACATATTGATTTTCTTGTCGAGTATTTCCATGATATATTCTTCCAGGCTTCCCTTGCCGCAAAAGTTATAGATCATTACTTCGTTTTTTTGACCGAGCCGATGAATCCTGCCTATGCGCTGTTCAATTTTCATGGGATTCCAGGGAAGATCGTAATTGACCATCTGATGACAGAACTGCAGATTTCTTCCCTCGCCGCCGATTTCCGTGGTAATCAGGATTTCTTTTTCATCCCGGAAGGCTGCGATGGCCTTATCCTTTTCCCGGTTATTCATGGAGCCGTGAAAGGTTACAAAGGAAACATTATGCCAGGAAAGATAGTCTGATATTTCTTCCAGTGAGCCCAAGTATTTAACAAAAACTATCTTCTTTCCTTGCGTGTTTTTAATCAGCTTGAGCAACGCCTTATTCTTCCCGGTTTCTCCGGTTATAGTTCGACACAGGGTGCGGATTGCCTCTATCCGGTCAAAACACTCCACCAGGGCGTCATCGTTCCGTCCAAGAATACGATCCATGGTCAGAGAAACTGCCCGTGGTGATGAGCCCGCCTCTGCAAGGAGATTTTTTAAAAGCATCCGGTTGACTTTTTTACTCTGCCGGTTGAGATCACTGACCAGACTGGTTATCATTGCATACAGCCTGAGCTCTTCGTCTGCGGGATTGACCCGTACTGTCTGGGCAAATCTGGGGGGAATGTTCAGTGCGGAAAGGGCCCTGGTGTTGCGAATCATAACCTGGTCAAGCAGCCCGCGCAGCCGGTTTCGGTTTCTGGGGCTGACGGCATCACCCTGGGTCATGAACTCTTTTCTGAACTCCGAGGCGGTCTTGAGCAGCCCGGGCTTCAGCACGGTGATCAGGTTATAGAGTTCCATGAGATTATTTTCCACCGGAGTTGCCGTGAGAAACAGCAGGAACCGTTTTTTCAGAGAGTTGACCAGCTTCCAGTTCAGGGTATTTTTGTTTTTGAGATGATGGGCCTCGTCAACGATGACCATGTCATATTCACGGGCAGTTACCCTGCTGAAATTCTTTTTTGATTTTGCCTGATTAATAGAAGCCAGGACGAATGGCTTCTGCCAGAAGTCATCATTGATTCCGACCCCGGGATCGTCAGTGGAAACAAAATCAAGGTCGAATTTAACCCGCAGTTCTTCCTTCCACTGGCTCACCAGTGGGGTCGGCGCCAGTATGATTGCATTCTTGACCATACCCCGAAGAATATATTCCTTGAGAACCATGCCGGCTTCAATGGTTTTTCCCAGGCCGACCTCATCTGCCAGCATGGCCCGGCCGCGAAAGGTCTTCAGCACCTTTTTAACAGTTTCTTCCTGGTACCAGAATGATTGAATATTCTGGAGAAAAGGCAGACAAATGAGATTTTCAAATGAATTTCTAAAACTGATCAGGTGGGCGGCAAGGGTTACCTGGAGCGCCTCCGAAGAATCAGTGCTGTCTTTCCCAAGAGCAGAGGAAAAGGAGTCTCTGTCTAATTGAACAGTAACAGGGATATCCTGCAGGGTTGCTTTTTCCATGGGATGAGCGGATATAGAGGGCTGCTTTTCATGGGAAGCCCGGGAGGGCGAAACCGGAGGCCCGGTGTTGCCGGAAGATGGGGATGAGTGAGCAGGCTTTTTTGGGAGTTGGTTGGGTTGCTGTACTTTCTGAAGTGTTTTTTGATGCTGTTTATATTCTTTAGCATGCTTAATGTATGCTATCTGTTCACGGCAGTATGCTTCAGTAGCGTCAATTTTCTTCAGATATTTACGTTTTGCTGTCGGGAAGAAGGAGGCAGCAGAAAGCAGCTTTCGATATACTTCCATACCCTTAATGGCTGAATTGTATTGTTTTGCATCCAGCAGGGTATTGAGATATTCAGGATAGTCATCAATCTCAAGATAACCTTTGCCAAACATCTCCCCGTATCCAAGAAGGATGACATCCTGCCTGTCCATTTCCTTACCCAGATCCACCAGAGCGCGTAGAATTTTCTCAGGTTCAGGTGGGTTAGTTTTTAGCGCTTTTACGATACAATCCAGGGCTTGGGGGAGTTTACCGGCATCCCAGAGCTTCAGCCCCTTGTTAAAAAAGAAAAAACTTCGTTTAATGCGGGGAAAGTCATCGGTTACTTTTTTTCGTTTAGGTTGTCTGCCAGGCTTTTTCTTCTGTTTTGATTTTTTTCTTGCCATGAGAAGGCTTTTTAAGCAATTGGTATTTTTATGTTTAAATTTTACCCATAACGTCAGGATGTTGAATACGATTCTGTTTGCTGCCTCATACCATGATATTAGTAACTAATCCGGGATATCCGCAACCCAAATTTGGTAGGAGCGCACCCCCGTGCGCGATAATCATGCCATGGGCAACGGATGCCGATCGTCCGCAGCAGGCGTGCCCTGTGACTTCTTACTTAATATCTGATATGATTCGCCGACTTTACTGGAAAATTTGTTTTTGCCCGTTGCGCTCAAGAGAATCGATTGTATGGAAAAAGTAGAGTTTAAACAGGAGATTTACACCTTTGATATTGATTTTGCCGGCCATGTCTCCAACATCGTCTATGTGCGGTGGATGGAGATCGGCAGGTTGAAACTGCTTACGGCGGCGGGATTGCCGGTGGAACGGGTGGTGGATGAACTTGGACTGTTTCCAACCCTGATTGCAACGGAAATTCGTTATCGCAGACAACTCTTTTTAGGCGACAGGGTAACGGTCCATGTCTGGCTGTCGAAATTGAAGCATGTCTCGGCCATTATGGAGTTTCGATTTTTTAATCAGTATGGCGACCTGGCAGCCGAAGGCCGGCAGACCGGACTCTTTATTGATGCCCGCAGCCATAAACCCACCCCGCTGCCTGAAGAGGTCCATCAACGCTTTGTCGCTTTTCTGGATCAGGGATAGGGACCATTTTCTCTTTTGCGCATATCAACCATGAAGACAAAATTTTCCTCCATCAATCTGCTGGTCGAGCTGCAGCAGGAAGAGTATGCCGGACTGCGGGGGGCGTTCAGTGAAAAGCAGTATGGCAAGGGGCGGCTTATCTATATGCCCGGCCATGATGATGATCTGGTGTTTATCGTCAGCA
>CAZURY010000206.1:0-4666 GCA_964623145.1 uncultured Desulfobulbus sp.
TGAGCGTTTCACCCCATCCGGAGTCTCGCGGGCTCGCTTACCTGCAAATAAAAAAGATAAATGATTACAAGTATTTTCTTTATAAAATGTTGCAGATGGGGTGAATCGCTCAATTTAGGCATAAGGCGCCTTGAAGAATTTGAATTTTCCAAAATAGCAACACATGGATTATTGCTTTTCAGAGCCCTCACCATTCACAAGGATTTTTGTCTGCAGGACAAGTTCACCACTTGCAGCCTGCCCGTTTATAAATATTGTCTTGAACATGGTCAAGCCGTCAAGAACCGGCAGCGCCAGTTGATCAACCAGGATCTTACTTCTTGCCCCTGCCCTGCTGTCTTCAATGGCAATCAAAGTTCCCAGCCAGGAGGCCAGTTCCTGAAGACTCCGGGTCACCTGTTTCACCCTGGTAAAAAAAAGCAGATTTGCCGGTCGCTTACTGTCTATCTCAACTTTTGTGAAGGCTGGATCTTGAACAAGAAAAGCATCGGGCTTAAGAATATCATCGACCAGGTCCCGGCCGTCCACCACAAGAAGGTCATCATCCGACAGTGCATACGAGGGCTGCATCAAGCCTCCTCCAGCCAGAATCGAAACAACTTCCAGGTTAGCGACCGTATCTCGATGATGAGGGAGGACGGCGGAAAACGTTTCCAGCAGGCTGCCGACAACATTGCTGTCGGTCAAAGCAACCTGCAGACACACCCGGGGCACAGGGAAAAAACCGGAAGTCTTAAACTCTTTTATGAGCAAGCTGAATCTATGCCCAAAAAGACTGAGAAACCTATCCATGTCCATACCGGTATAGCGTTGGATGGCATCGTCAAGACGTTGCGCTCGAATTTTGTCATTAACACTGCCGTATTCTCTGGTCATGCGCCACCAGGCAGGCAGATCAAGCCAGTTTGACCAGAGATACAGCTGCAGGTTGGCTGTCGTGTGATCAAGGGTTCCGTCAACGACCGGGCGGCGATCGGCAAGAAGTTTCTGAAATGGAGCTAGTTTCTGATCATCAAAACGAATAACCAAACTGAACTGGTGGACCTGTTCCTCCCGCTGGTAAAGCTTTCCCCTCTGATGAAAAAAAGCTATCCGGCGCATTCCCCGGCGTGCAATATCAAGAAGAAAACGAGGCAGTCGGTCGCCGGTATTTTCTTTTATCCCAGAGTCGGATTCCAATGATTGTCCAATGGCTGCCGGATCAAGATAACAAAAAAAATCGCTTTTCCCTTTTGTTCTCCGGTAGAGTTGCACAAACTGCTGATTATTTTTTATGGTTGTTCCCTTGCCAACAAAACCGGCCAATAACAGGTCAATACTTTGCCGTATTGCTGCCGGGTCAAGGGCGGCGATCAGAATATCCTTGTGAGCGGAAAGATAGAAATGGCCCAAATCATTGAGCTGGAAACCATAAACAGCATACCCCTGATAGGAGAGAGTGGGCAAAGGTTTGACAAATTTTGATCGACCAAGGAGATACCTGATGTTTTTCACTGTTGACCGACGCTTGACTTTACAAAGAAGCACTGTTTTTTGAGCGCCCCCGGGCCTGTTTGTTCCTGCAGGGGAAGTATTTTTCACAAGAGCAATAACAATTTGTCCGCCCAGAATATCCCGACAAACACGGCTTTTGACAAATGATTCCCACAAGCGACCAAAATGCTCGGCATGGGATACTGTTGTATCCCGCAGTCCAAGGGTCGAAAATACAGTCAGCCAATCAATATCATGTATCTTCCTGCCAAGCTTTGTCCCCATAAAATTCTGATAAGAGGGGCCGGGTTCATGCCAAACTATGACGGCAGCGCTTTCCTGTGGAACCAGGGTCAGGAGATCAGGGCCCTCGGAAACGGTCGTCAGCATGTAGACTATGCCCAACAGACCCACCAGGGCAAAAAGCAGGAAAAAAAAACGTTTCATAATCCGGTCCGGCCCTTTTCCGGACACCTGTTTTTTTGCTGCCTGCGGGGAAGATATTTTTGCAACAGGGCCATCAGCAGGTCAGGATCAAGAGGTTTGGAAACAAAATCATCCATACCGGCTGCCAGACATTTTTCCCGATCATCCTCGAGGGTATGAGCTGTCATGGCAATGATCGGCACATGATTCCCATCCGCCTCCAAAGAGCGAATTTGTGACACAGCCTCAAAACCGTCCATTTCCGGCATCTGAATATCCATCAGGATACAGTCAATATCTTTTCCTTTTCCCCATGCCGCTACGGCCTCTCTGCCATTGGTGACTGCCTGCACGGAAAATCCAACCCGGGTCAGCAAAGCCTCGGCAAGGGTAATGTTGATAAATTCATCATCCACCAACAGGATAGCATATCCGTCAAAACGTACAGCTGATTGTCTTTTTCTTTCCGCCGGATCTGTTGCATTACCCGCAGATTGCAAATCAGCAAGATTAAACGGTATGGAAAAATAAAAACCGGTTCCTTTTTTCTCCTCACTTTCCAGATGTACATCACCACCCATCAATCTGATTATTTTCCTGGAAATGGCAAGACCGAGTCCGGTTCCCCCATAGCGCCTGGAAAGTGTAGAATCCACCTGGGTAAAAGCTTCAAAAATAGTATCCTGCATTTCAGGAACTATGCCGATGCCGGTGTCACATACTTCAAAAAGCAGGCGTATCCTGTTTTCAGCCTGCTTTGCAAGCAGTGAAACTTGAACGGTAACCCTTCCTTCATGGGTGAATTTTATCGCATTGCCGACGAGATTTAACAAGACCTGTGCCAGTTTGTCGCCATCTCCGATAAGATGATCAGGGATATCGGAATCGATATGAGAATCCATCTCCAGACCTTTTTCTTCGGCAAGCACCTTAAGATGCTGGAATGCTTCTTCGATGAGATTACGGAGAGAAAAAGGTTTGTCAATAAGTTCCAGTCTCCCTGCTTCAACTTTGGAAAAATCAAGCATATCATTGATAAGCGCCAGCAGTCGTATACCGGAACGATGGATCAGATTGAGATATTTATATTGTGCAGGTGATACTTTTTCCTGCATGAGCAGCTGAGACAGGCCGATTATTCCGTTCATCGGCGTGCGTATTTCATGGCTCATATTGGCAAGAAACGTACTTTTAGCGGAAGAAGCGTCTTCCGCATGCTTTCTGGCCTCGAGCAGCTCCTGCTCTGCGGCTTTCTGCCTGGAAATATCCTGCACGACCCAAACGACGCCAAAAGAGAGATCACTTGGAGAAATTGCCTTACCGGAAAGGGTACACGGTACAAGCGAGCCGTCTTTTTTCCGGAGGGTGTATTCGATCTGGTCCAGATCATTTACTGCAAGTTGCCGGGCATATGTACGCAGAAAATACACATAGGATTCTCGATCGGAGAAAAACATCCGTGGTCGACCATCAAGAATTTCCAGAGTGGAATAACCTAAAATCTCACCAACCCTTTCATTCACATTGACTACCCTGCCGTCGCGAATGAGCAAAATACCAATCAGGCTGGCGCTGAAAATTGTTTCCAACTCACGCCTTGTCTCACGACGTGCGGTCTCTGCCAGAACACTTCGCCTGCGGCCACGGTGTATTTCTTCGGTCAGCTGACGCTCTTTTTGTGCATGCAGAGTCATTCGGGCAAGCGTCGCCCCGGCAAGGACGGCAAGAATACTGAGCAGAACCATTATAAACCATGGCGGAGAAACGGGCTGGAGAATGACTAATTCCCACCCCTTCTGCAGGACAGGCTCCCTGCTGACAAGCATTCGTTTATTGTCCCAGTACACAACATTGTTATGAAGAACAAACGGCAGGGATGTCAGGGAAAGATTACTGAACTGCCTGCCTTTTTGTAAAATTTTCCTGGTGGAGGCAGTCAACGGATAGGCGGTATGGTAAAGAAATCCAGGCCTGTTAGCAGCAAAAACAACACCGTCGGGGGATAACAGTAATGCAATGTATCGTCCCTGTTCTTCAAGAAAAAAAGCATCAACGGCCGTGAGATCGATTTTAATGGCAAGGACACCAATAATTTTCTTATCAACCGGGTCCTCTATGGGAGAACTGATGTAAATCCCACGTTTTTTAGTGGTTACACCGACAGCAGCATATTGTACATGTTCGCCATGCATGGCACGGGTAAAATAGGGACGGAATCCATAATTCTTGCCGGTGAGTGTCGCATTTTCCGGTCCGTAGGGAGAACAGCCGATAACCGTTCCCTGTCTATCCAGAACATAAACTATGGAGGCGGACAAAATATCTCTTGCGGTAACCAATATCTGCAGCAACTGATCGTTGTCCGGCAGACGATGGCCGAGACAGACATCAATAACTGTCTGTTTTTTAGCCAATGTGCCGGATGCATTGCCAAAGCGCTGAACAATGAAATTATTCACCTGAAAGGCAAGATGATCAGTGGTAATCTTCTGGCGACTACGGGCAACCTGTTGAACAATACGATCACTGCCGACACAGATAGCAACAACAATAAGCAGGGTCAGCAGGGCAATAAGGAGAAGAGTCCACCGGGCATGGTATTCTTTCATGCCTTTGGCCCTGTCCCTTTTCTGTCTATTTTGTCGTGGATCCGGCATACAAGGAAAGAAGCACAATAACAATCAATTCTCAATGCAACAAAAAAAAATTAAACATGGGGCGAAAAGATTATAACCTGATTGGCGCGTTTCACCCCATCGGGAGTCTC
>CAZURY010000207.1:0-4658 GCA_964623145.1 uncultured Desulfobulbus sp.
CCGAGGGATTTTAAGTCCCTTGCGTCTACCAGTTCCGCCATCCGGGCACGGCGGCAATGTAACATTGGCCAATCTCATTTGTCAACGAGATTGGCCGGGAAAAACACCTCATTTTTCGTTAAGGACGGTTGTTTTTTGGATAATTATGCTATGTTTAACTCCTATGTTCCAGGAGCTGGTTGGAAGGGTTTGTATCTGCCGGCCGGAATCAGCCTCCTGCATGTTGTCGACCCGCTAGGTTGTTTTCGGATGCAGCCATTTTGTTTTCAGATAAACCAGCATGGCTGGGATATATATTTTCAGGTCACAGCCACAATAAACCAAGACAATAGTCTGAAAGAACAATGCATCACCGGCTGTTGTCGGATATAATTATGCGGAAAATATTCCTGGTTCTATCTCTGTTTGTTGGTATTATTCTGTGCGGTACCTTTGGGTATATGTTCCTGGAACATCTTTCTTTCTGGGATTCAATGTACCTGACGATCATAACCATTGCCACAGTTGGCTACGGTGATTTGGTCCCCATTCATCCCGGCGGCAAGGTGTTTACTATTTTTCTGCTTTTTGCAGGGGCCGGGCTTGTTATGTATACCCTGAGCAGGATAACCGAGGCAATGGTCGAGGGGAGCTTGCGGAAAATGCTGGAGAGGAGAAAAATGGATAAAAAGATTGCCAGGCTCCATGATCATTTCATTATCTGCGGGTTTGGTCGGATCGGACAGGTGATCAGTGAGATTCTTGATGATGCCGGGCGTTCGTTTGTCATTATTGAGCGGGATCCCGACGTATTAAAGGAGATTGATCAGCTTGGCTATATCTCCGTTGAGGGAGAAGCCGAAGAAGATGACATTCTCCATACAGCCGGCATAGAAAGGGCATCCGGACTAATCGCCGTCGTGTCAACCGATGCGGATAATTTGTTTATCACTCTGACCGCCCGTGGTTTAAATCCTTCGCTCTTTATTCTCGCCCGGTCTTCCGGCTCGAGAGGGACACGGACCAAGTTGCTTCGGGCTGGCGCGTCCAAGGTCATTTCTCCATATTATATCGGTGCCCGCCGCATGGCCCAGCTGCTTTTACGGCCCACGGTGACCGACTTTATTGATCTGGCCATGTATGCTGGTGAACTGGGCCTGAAGCTGGAAGAGATACTGGTCTCGGAAAATGCTGTTTTTGCAAATAAGAACCTTATGGAATCAGGCATTCGTAAACGGCATGATATTATCGTTGTCGCCATCAAGCGGGGAGCCGGTGCCATGCTGTTTAATCCCAAGCCTGACACAATGATTCTGCCGGGCGATATCATGATAGTCCTTGGTGAGGCCGATCACATTATTGCCCTGGAGAAAGAGGCCTGACAATGGCCAGCATTTCCCGAACAGCCTGATCAAGACCCACCAGCGCCGCCCGGCTGATAATGGCGTGACCAATACTCAGCTCTTCAATTGTCGGCAGCGCGGCAATGCGGGCAGTGGTCAAATAATCCAAACCATGACCGGCGTTTACCCGCAGACCTGACTCAAATGCCAATTCCGCGGACTGTTGAATCAATCGAAATTCTCTCTCCCTTTCCTCCTCGCTGACCGCATCGCAATAGCGACCGGTGTGCAGCTCGACAAAGGTAGCGCCGATATCATTTGCCGCTTCAATCTGGGTTGCATCCGGATCAATAAAAATGGATACCGGAATAGATGCTTTTTTCATTTTGGCAATGGTTTTTGCCAGTTTTTTCTCATTTTTTATGATATCCAATCCACCTTCGGTGGTCAGTTCTTTTCGTTTCTCCGGAACCAGGGTGATCATGTCGGGTTTGATATCCAGGGCAATGCCCACAATCTCTTTGACCGCAGCCATTTCCAGGTTCATCTTGGTCTTTATGGTCTGCCGTAAAAGCTGAATGTCACGATCCTGAATATGACGCCGGTCTTCCCGTAGATGAACAACAATGCCTTCGGCTCCGGCGAGTTCACAGATACCGGCGGCAAGGACAGGGTCGGGTTCTGCGCCACCTCGGGCCTGACGGATGGTGGCGATGTGATCGATGTTTATTGCAAGGTGCGGCATGATTTTTCTCCTGCAAGGTCTTTGTGTTGTGAGTAGTTGCTGCATGAGTTCCTTTTCTCTTCCCCACATGGCTAACGCCTCTTTTTCAGAGCGTTCGTGATCATGGCCGAGAAGATGGAGCAGTCCGTGGATCATAAGTTCGGTGATGCGGAAATGGAGAGATATTTTTCCCTGAACGGCCTCTCTTTGTGCGGTATCAACAGAGATGAGAATATCGCCAAGTTCCGACATCTGTCCGGGGAAAACCTCGGAATCGTCTGCGACGGGAAAAGAAAGAACATTGGTCGCGGTGTCTTTATTTCTATATCTGCGATTAAAATCAGCCATGGCGCTGTCATCGATCAAAACAAGGCTGAACAGCCGGTTCGTACAATCCAGCAGTTCGAGCAGTCTCGTCCCTCGATCGTGCAGCGTCTTTTGCCGGATTCGGCAGCGCTCGGGAGGGTATTGATTAACAATATGCAGGGGCATGAGGTTCAGACATTGTGGATGTTATAAAATGAGTGATCCCGGTAGTACGGAACATGTTTTTTATTATAATGCGCGAACCGGTCCTCTGCCTGGTTTGTGTTCGTAGGCATGAATGATTTCCTGAACCAGGGGATGACGGACAACATCTGATTTAGAGAATCGGCAAAAGGTGATACCCCGAATTTCGGAGAGAATGCGTTCCGCTTCAATGAGCCCTGAATTGCCTCGTCCGGGAAGGTCAATCTGGGTGATATCTCCGGTGATAACCGCACGTGAGTCAAAACCGATACGGGTCAGGAACATTTTCATCTGTTCACGGGTGGTGTTTTGAGCCTCATCAAGGATAATAAAGGCATTATTCAGGGTGCGGCCGCGCATGAAAGCAAGAGGAGCCACTTCGATAACACCACGCTCAAGAAGTTCCAGCGCCTTGTCCTTGCCGAGCATGTCATTGAGGGCATCGAGTAGAGGGCGTAGGTATGGGTCAACTTTCTGGGCCATGTCTCCGGGAAGAAAGCCCAGCTTTTCACCGGCTTCCACGGCCGGGCGGGTGAGAATTATTGAGCGGACCTGTTCGGTTGCCAGTGCGGACACGGCCATGGCAACGGCAAGATAGGTCTTACCGGTACCTGCCGGGCCGATGCCAAAGACAATATCATTTGTTCGGATGGCATCGATATAATGCTTCTGGTTGACACTTTTAGGTGAAATAACTCGTTTTTGAGAGGTGATGCAAACCTTATCAAGGAATATTTCTTCAAGCCGCGTATCAGGAGATGATTCCAGAATTTTAATACCAAAAGCGATATCCCGGGCAAATACTGGATAGCCTTTGCTTATAAGTGAATAGAGCTGGCGCAGCGCGGACGCCGCCAGTGCAACACCATGACCGGGACCGCTTATACGCAGTTGGCTGCCACGGGCGGACAGGGTCACTTTGGCAGCCTGTTCAACCGTGCGAAGATTTTTGTTGAGATCTCCGTACAAAACCTGGGCAATACCATTATCGTCAAATTTCAGGTTTTGGACGGTTTGGGTGTTGAGAGCAGAAGTAGATTTCAAAAGACGGTTATTTCCCCTCTGTTTTTAATGCCTGGTCAATCATTTTCTGCAGAGCCGGCAGACTGCGGTTTTTCACTCTATGACCATTGATAAACAGGGTGGGGGTTCCTGTTACGTCAGCTTTTTGTGCGTCCCTGAGGTCTTTGTACAGCTTTTGCCTTGTTGCAGGATCGGCCAGATCCTTTTTAAACTGTTCCATGTTCAGGCCGATGGATGCCGCAGCGTCATCGATGGATTTAGGATTCAGCGGAACGGCATTGAACAGGGCATCATGCATTTGCCAGAACTTTCCCTGCTTCTGGGCAGCAATAGCGGCAAGGGCGGCTTTCTCGGCCATATTATGCATTCGCAATGGTAAATGTTTGAAGACGATTTTCAATGTATTCGGATTTTTTTCGAGCACCTGCTCGAGTAGCGGCTGAATCTTGCCGCAATAGGGTCATTGAAAATCAGAAAACACCACCATGACGACGGGAGCATTTTCATTGCCGAGAAAAGGGGCGCCGCTGATATCTATTTTCTGGGTAACGCTGACATCAAGGGCGGTATATGTTTTTCCTTTTTTATTGATTAAATACAGTGTTTCACCGCGGGGGGCGATATCAATGGCAGTGGTTCCCTTATCAACCGGAATGGCGCCGATTTCCGTCCCCTGGGGAGTAAAGATGTGTACCTTGCTGTCTGCGCCAAGCACAAAAACTTTTTTATTGTCCAGGGATTGAACAAAATCAAGTGGCTCGGTCTGTAACGACCACGTCTGTTTGAGCGACCAGTCGATATTATCGGCCGGCACACTTTGCCGGGCTGCCGTAACCGGCAGCGCCGACATAAGCAGACAGACAGCGGTAAGGATAAATTTTTTCATATGGATTCTTCCAGAGTAATAGGCAAAAGCCCTTTTAGTTGAAAATCCCGGCCCGGTTATGACTGGATAGTCATATTCCAGCTCCTCTTTCCGGTGCCTGGTTCTGTGCAATTTAAGGGAGTGGAATTCGACTAAAATGCCGAGGCAAAGACAATTTCTCTCAATATAATGAGCCTGCTGTCATTGCGCAAGC
>CAZURY010000208.1:0-4637 GCA_964623145.1 uncultured Desulfobulbus sp.
GTTCTTTCCCGGCGCCGTTGTTCCGTCAGCGGAAAAAGTGAACCGTCGGTGTGGGGCAGGAACAGGGAGGCCACGTAATGGTCCCGGTAGGAGGGGACCTCGGAGAGTTCAAAGCCGGTCATGCGCTGCATGGCGGCAACCACGTCTTTGCGGATATGATTGGAAAGCTCACTCATCCGGCAGCCCATGAGTGAGCCGTTGCCCACATATATCATCTGTTCGGTATCCATTTCCGGCAGCAGACCAACGGTTACGGCGCTGTCCAGATCAATATAGGAGCCGAAACCTCCGGCCAGAATCACCTGCTCAAGATCGCTCACATCCAGTCCGACCTCGGCAAGCAGGGTCTGGATCCCGGCATGGATGGCGCCCTTGGCACGGATAAAATTATCAATGTCCACTTCAGTCAGCACAATATCCTGATCAATCCCGGATTCCTCCGCCCGGACGATTACATATTCCCAGCCGGAACGGCCGGGCCGCAGGCGCGGGTGATCGAGATCACGCCGGTAGCGGCCCCGCTGATCCAGCACTCCTGCCTCAAATAACTCGGCAATCATGATCAGCAGTCCCGAACCGCAGATACCGCGCGCCGGTCTGGCATCAATGGTCATGGACATCGGTTCCAGCGTGTGCGGATCAATGGAGAAATCTTCAATGGCCCCGGCCGACGCCCGCATGCCGTGCAGGATGCCGCCGCCCTCAAAGGCGGGGCCTGCTGAACAGGCAGCGCTGGCCAGCCAGTCGCGGTTACCGATGACAATTTCCGCGTTGGTGCCGATGTCGATGAACAGGGTGATTTTTTCCGTCCGGTACATGCCCGAACCCATAACGCCGGCAACAATGTCTCCGCCGACATAACTGGACACTGCCGGATAGATAAGGGCTATGGCCTGATCACCCAGCTCCAGGTCGATATCGGTCGCCCGGATGGGCGGGTAGAAACTGGATACCGGCACGTAAGGAGCCCGCCGGATATTATGGGGTTCCAGTTCCAGCAGCAGATGGGTCATGGCCGTGTTGCCGGCCATGGTAATGGATGTGATTTCATTGCGGTCCACCTGTTGTCGTCTGAGCAGACGGCCGATGATTTCATTGATGCTTGTGGTCACCAGTTGATGCATGCGGGCAAGACCATCCCCTTTTTCCGCATAAATCATCCGTGAGATTACATCCTCGCCATAGCTTATCTGTTTGTTGTAATCGCCTCCCTCGGCCAGAATTTTTCCGGTATGCTTGTCGATGAGCTGACCATACACCGTTGTTGTGCCGATATCGACCGCCAGACCGAAATTGCGGTTCATCCAGTTGCCGGGCTGTACATGGGTGAGCCGGGAGCGTGATTCTCTGTTGACCGGGCGGGCCAGGGTGGCGGTCAGTCGGAAATCGTCCTCCCGCATGGTTCTGCGCAGGGTACGCAGCACGCCCAGTCCTATCTGAATATGGCGCTCGCCGTATTGTTCCTGCATGGCCTGGATGAGCCGGGTGGCATCGGCACGATGGTCACCGGCATCCGGCCTGGGCAGTTCGAGGAAAAATTTCTCCACCGGCGGGGTAAAAAGACCGGCCTCCTTTAATGCATCAATATCAAAAATATGCCTGCCGGCCCGGTGGTGTTCCGGAACCTCGGTACCCAGTTGCCCCTGTTTCAGTCCGGCGGCATCAAGAATACGAACCTTGACATTCCCTTGAATGGCGGCGCTGCAGGCCTGGCGAATACCTTTTCTGATTTCTTCGGCGGAAAATTTCTCACTGATGCCGCCTTCCACCTCTCCTGATTCCAGCAGGATTCTGCATTTTCCGCAAACACCGGTGCCGCCGCAGGAGGCGTTGATATGCAGTCCGGCCTTGCGTGCAGCCCGGATAACAGTGGTACCGGCAGCTACCTCGACCTTTCTGCCCGAGGGTTGAAATTCTATCACAAATGCGCTCATGGATTATCCGGCTCCGGCAGTTCGGCTGCTGTAAATACCGGTCCGTCAATACAGACAAGTTTCCCGCCGGTATGACAGTGACCGCAGATTCCCACCCCGCACTTCATCTGCCGCTCAAGGGTGGTGATGATGTTGTCCGGGGCCATTCCTTTTTCTGCAAGCAGGGCGAGGACAAATCGAATCATGATTCCCGGCCCGCAAACCAGGGCTATATCTTGCTTGATTATGGGTAAATCCGTAAGAAGCTCCGTGACCAGGCCGACATGGCCATCCCAGTGCGGCGATCCATGATCCACAGTCAGGCGCAGGTCAAGACCCTGCCTCCGCCAGCGGTCAAAATCACGGCTGAAACAGAAATCATCTGATGTTCTACTGCCGTAACACAGGGTGATGGCGCCAAATTTTTCCGGTTGCGCCAGGGCCTGTTCAATGATCGGCCGTAAAGGTGCAAGTCCTATACCTCCGGCAACAAGATGTAAATTTCGACCGGCAAGACGATCCATGGGAAAGGGTGTGCCGTAGGGCCCGCGGACGCCGATAATGTCACCTGTCTGCAGTTTTTGCACGGCCCCGGTCAGGCTGCCGGAGTTACGGATGGTCAGGGAAAAATCATCCTCTTCATGGGGAGTGGAGGAAAAGGAGATCGGCGCCTCACCCAGGTGCGGCATGGAAATCATCATGAACTGTCCGGGCTGATAGCAAAAACGATGGCCGGCCAGTTCGTCGACCAGTCTCAATCGGTAGGTGTTGACCAGATGATTTTCGCGTACAATTTCACGGATGACCGCCTGATCGGGCAGGTAGATATTGTCCAGGCCGGCCTTGGCCTGCCTGCGGGCATCCAGACTGCAGGACGGATAGGGATCATATTCCATGGTCGTCTTCCTCATCCATGACCAGTGCATGGATAAAAGCGATTATATCAACACCGCCGAAACAGATGTCCACGCAGCGTCCGCAGCCGACACAGCTGGTGCGCCCGTGTTTCTGCACGTCACTTTTCAGTTTATGGTAGAAGCGTCTGCGTATTCTCTGTTGTCGCACATCAACCGGGTTGTGGTCGCCGGCCATTTTGGTGAAACCGGCAAAGGTGCACCCGTCCCAACTACGGATGCGTTCGCCGGTTTCCCCGTCCCTTGCCTGATCGGTAATGGTAAAACAGGTGCAGGTGGGACAAATATAGGCGCAGCCGCCGCAATCCTGACACCGACGGGAGAGATCGGCAATAATTTTTTCAGGTTCAGGACCGTTTTCCAGTCGGGCGCAGGCAAGATCCACATGGACCAGCTGTTGAAACAGACCACGGGCTTCGAGAACGGCCTGGTATTGCCGTTTCACCTGGTCTTCCGTGGCAGTGGAGAAAAAATGGGGTAGTTCCTTCAATATTTTTCTGCCGCCGGCCTTGCCGGTTTCAACAAAAAATGCGTTGTCATCCCTGCCAAGATCGGTCATCTGCAGATCAAAGCCGAACTCAAGAAATGGGCCGTTTCCGGTTGCATTGCAAAAACAGTCGGCAAAGGGGGTGTTGCAGCCGATTGTGATGAATAAAGCATTTTGACGCCGCTGCTCATAATATATATCCCGATACTTGCCACCGAGAAAGATCATATCCATATAAAGGACCGCAAACAGATCACAGGATCGGACGCCGAAGTAGAGGGTCGGTCTGTTTTCCGGCAGCAGTGGATAAAAACTAAGCGCTTGACCGGCGCCGTCGGTGTCACGATCAACAACATAGCTGGCCAGGGGTTCTGTTTGGGGAAAGAAAAATGATTTCAAGGAATTTTGCGGTTGATGCTCCAGGTTGATAGAGGCCTGGTCAAGATCGGAAATCTCGGTGTACAGAACATCGCCAAGGTCATTTGCAACCGGTCCCACCAGGCGATAGGATTTGCCGAGTTTGCGCAGCAGGGGGAGAAAATAATCTTTATGGAGGACAATGGCATCAGACATGATCCACCTCCACCTTGACGGCACAGCATTTGTATTCCGGACAATGGGCTATCGGGTCACTGGCTGCAAGGGTCAGCATGTTGGTCGGGGCCTCCCGAAAATGAAAATCACTGCTCAGCTCTCCCGGCGGCACCTCATTTGTCAGGTGAAGAGTATAGGAAACACTACCGCGACGGGAGCTGACCCGCACCCGTATTCCTTCAGTCAGGCCGAGTTTTTTTGCATCCTGCGGGTTCATGTTGACCCTTGGCTTCGGATGTTCCCGGTTTAACAGGGCGCTTCTTCGGCTCATGGTTCCGGTATGATATTGATGATAACTTCGACCGGTGATCAGTACCAGGGGGAACTGGTCGCTGACCGGCTCGGCCACGTCCACATGATGCTGCGGTGTAAAATGCCCTTTTCCCCTGGTAAAGCTGTATTTGTGGAGGAAGGGGGTGCCGGGATGCCGGCGATCCGGACATGGCCATTGCAGGCCCCAGCTTTTTTGCAGGCGGTCATGGTACATGCCTCCGTATATCGGGGTCAGCAGGCATATCTCCTCCATTACCTCGGCTGCGGAATCATAAGCCATCGGATAGCCCATCAGGGCTGCCAGTTCCTGAATGATCAACCGATCCGGACGCGCCTTTCCTGGAGGATCGATGGCTTTTTTGCTGTACTGAACCCGACGCTCGGAATTGGTTACGGTGCCGGTTTTTTCGGCAAAACAGGCTGCCGGCAGCACCACATCGGCAAGTTGGGCTGTTT
>CAZURY010000209.1:0-4637 GCA_964623145.1 uncultured Desulfobulbus sp.
AGAATCGCCACAGGACACACTTTGCTGTCGATCGAAGTTTTTACGACGCCATCAAAATTTGGGGCGGGCACATGATCGCTCCGGGCGAGTTCCGGAGAGGAAAGTCCGAACACCACAGAGCACGGTGGTTCGTAACGCGAACTGCGGGCAATCGCAGGAAAGTGCCACAGAAAATATACCGCCGATGGCCCGCCAAGAGGCGAGTACAGGTAAGGTTGAAATGGCGAGGTAAGAGCTCACCGCTTTTGTGGCGACACAAAAGGCATGGTAAACCCCACCGGGTGCAAGACCAAATAGAGAAGCGCCTGAGGGCTGCTCGCCTGAAGCTTCCGGGTAGGTCGCACGAGGCGCCGGGCAACCGGCGTCCCAGTCAAATGATCATGCCCTGCTCTCGCAGGGACAGAATTCGGCTTACAGCCCGCCCCAATCCTTTTTAGCCCTGATATGTCACAAAG
Source organism: uncultured Desulfobulbus sp. (assembly GCA_964623145.1). GTDB lineage: Bacteria > Desulfobacterota > Desulfobulbia > Desulfobulbales > Desulfobulbaceae > DRLX01. The sequence continues at coordinate 456 of CAZURY010000209.1, forward strand.
GTCGTCGCGTAAAGTCTGCGCTGTCTGCAGCAAGCAGCTCGGAGTTTACGCTTACCCGGAGTCTACGCTTACCTGTGAAATATGCGGGCAAGAGTCATCATCACTACAAATCACAGGACATGGACATGCGCAAGACAGGCATATTCCTTATCGGCTGTTCCTTTATACTCTGGTTATTCGAGAGGACGACCCAATACATCTCCACAGCAGTTGGCGCCCTATACTGTGGTAAAAGCTGTCTGCAACCGGTCAATGGTATCGTCGACGATGCGTCCTGCGGCTTTAATATGGACATCTACGTCATACTCTTTCTTCTTCTTTGCATGCTCCCGGGCTTTGCGACTCTCATCGCGGTAAGAAAAAAAGGGCACGCATGATAACACCATCACAACAAAAAAGCGGCAAAGAAAGCAAACACCCTCTTGCCGGCGTCATCCTGCCCGCTGCAGGTTTCGGAGCAAGAATGCAGTCTGCGATCCCTAAACAGTTTCTCAAACTTGCCGGAGAGCCGATTCTTATCCGTACCGTCAAAGCCTTTGCACGGTGCAGCGAAATCCACTGTATTGTCATAGCGATTGGCACCGACCAGCATCAACACATGACAACGCTGCTCGCCGATTACCTGCCCGCACAATACCGGGACAAAATTCTGGTTACCACAGGTGGAGCGACCCGGCAACAATCTGTAAAAGCCGGTCTTGACGCCATGCCCGAAAAGATAAATGTTATCCTTGTCCATGACGGCGCCCGCCCCCTGGTGAGCAGGGAACTTATCAAGGCATGCCTGAATATGATCATGGCACAAGGCGCTGCCATTGCCGCTGTTCCGGTCAATGACACAATTAAGCGGGTTGCCCCTGACAAAACCATTGGCCAAACCATTGACAGATCAAACCTGTATTGTGCGCAAACTCCTCAAGGCGCGCAAAGACACCTTCTTGAACATGCCTATCAAATTGCCAAGGAAGACAGGTTTATCGGTACCGACGAGGCCTCGCTTCTGGAACATGCAAAGATTCCTGTTACCATTGTTGAAGGCGAAGAACGGAATATAAAAATCACCCGGCCCGGTGATCTGCAGATCGCCCGGGGCCTGTTTGGAGAGCAGAAGGTTATGCAGCGCATTGGACATGGGTTTGACGCCCACCGTCTGGCCCTGGGAAGGAAACTCATTCTCGGCGGAGTTACCATCGACTATCCTCTTGGCCTGCTGGGTCATTCCGATGCCGACGTTCTCACCCATGCCCTGATCGACTCCATCCTGGGGGCCCTGGGCGCCGGGGATATCGGTCAACATTTCCCTGACTCAGACAACCAATATAAGGGAATCAACAGCCTCATATTACTTAAAAAGTCAATTGGTCTAACCAATGACATGGGCTATGAAATTTCCAATGCCGACCTGACCATCCTCTGCCAGGCGCCAAAGCTTGCGCCCTATCTGAAAAAGATGCGATTCAACCTGGCGGAATGCTGCGACGTTTCTCCGCAAGCCATTAACATCAAGGCAACAACAACCGAAAAAATGGGCTATACAGGCCGGGGCGAAGGTATTGCAGCCCATGCCGTGGTCCTGCTGAGGACAGCACATGAATAAAGAACGACTTGCCACGACATTTATCAATCTCTGCGAAACCGACAGCCCATCCCGGCACGAGGGTGCGATGAACCTACGGCTGAAAGCCATCTTTAAAACTCTTGCGCCGGATACTTTTTTTGAGGATGATTCAGCAGAAAAAACCGGATCGGAAAGCGGCAATCTGTTTTTCCGCTTTAACGGCACTATGGATAAAGAGCCGCTCTTTTTCAACTGTCATATGGATACCGTGGAACCGGGCAATGGGGTTCGGGTCCAACGAAATGGTGATCTTTTCACCAGCGCAGGCGATACGATTCTCGGCAGTGATGATAAATCGGGCATCGCTGCCCTGATTGAGGCCATGCAGATTATCCGGGAACAGAATATATCGTTTCGGCCGGTGGAATTTATCTTTACCACCTGTGAAGAAATTGGCCTGCTGGGTGCAAAGGCTCTGGATCCGCAAAATATAAAAGCAGCATTTGGTTATGCCCTGGATTCCAGTGGTTCCGGACGGGTAATCATCAAAGCCCCCGCTTCCAACAGATTGAAAATACGGATAAATGGTGTGGCAGCCCATGCCGGCCTGCATCCTGAATGGGGAGTCAATGCCCTTGTACTTGCCGGCCAGGCTCTGGCCCAGGCGCCCAATGGTCGGATTGACGACATCTCAACGGTGAATTTCGGTACTATTTATGGAGGTATGGCTTCAAATATAGTCCCCGAACGGATAACCATCGAGGGTGAGGTTCGCAGCCACTCGCAAAAAAGGCTTACAGAACTTACAGAGCTGGTAAAGAAGACATTTACCAGCGCCATCAACAACTGGCAGGATCCCAGCGGCAAGGCCAAAGGTCGCCCCTCTGTAGACTTCATGGCAATTCCGGACTTTCCCCTGATGCAGCTTGATCCCGAGAGCCAGGTTATTTGTGAGATAAGAGATGCCGCCGGGTCCATTGCCATGGATCTTGATTTAGTGGCGGCGGGCGGAGGCAGCGACGCCAATATTTTCAACGGTTACGGCCTGCCGACAGCCATTATTGCCACCGGCATGACCAATGTTCACTCCACCAGGGAGCAGGTCAAGCTGCAGGACATGGTGGATCTAACCCGCCTGATCCTGGCCCTGCTCACGAAATAAGCGCCCAAGCATAACAATTACCGCAGTACAAGCGTTCCAGCCCTGCCTTGAATCATCTTACCGATTATCCGGCATGCAAGCGGATAACCGGCCTGCCGAAGCGCGTAAATGAGCGCCTCCGCATCTGCGGTCGGCATGGCATAAACAAGCCCGCCGGAGGTCTGGGGATCATAACAGATCATCTCCAGTCCGTCGGCCTCATCCTGATGGCTGTCTACCCAACTGTGGTAAAATGAACGGTTGGCGTGCGCGCCTTCCGGAATAATACCCATATCGGCAAATTCCAGGGTATTATCCATGACCGGCAGGGCGTCACGATGAATTAATGCAGACAATCCCGAGGCTTCGGCCATCTCATGAAGATGACCTAACAGGCCAAATCCGGTGATATCCGTACAGGCATGAACAGTTAAATTATTCTCCGGAACCATTTCAGCCGGCAACCGATTCAACGTCGCCATCACCTCAACAATCTGCGCTTCAAGACCCTCTTCAGCTAATCCTCCTTTTAATGCCGTGGACAAAATACCCGTTCCCAGGGGCTTGGTTAAAACCAGAGTATCACCGACTTTGGCCCCTGCATTAAGAAAAACCTTTTCCGGATGAACAATGCCGGTCACAGACAGACCATATTTCAATTCATCATCTTCTATGGAATGTCCACCGACCAGCAGGGCGCCGGCTTCCTTAATCTTGGCAAGTCCGCCTTCGACGACCCTGCGAAAAACATGATCTTTCATGCTCTTTACAGGACAGGCAAGAATATTCATACACAACAATGGCCTGCCACCCATGGCATAGACATCGGAAAGTGCATTGGCCGCAGTAATTCTGCCGAAATCATAAGGATCATCAACAATGGGTGTAAAAAAATCCAGTGTTTGAATGAGAGCCGTTGTATCGTTCAGACGGTACACCCCCGCATCATCACAGGTCTCCGAACCAACAATTAGATTTGCATCCGTTGGTAACGGTAACCCGCATAATATTCTACCCAGGTCCCCCGGGCCAAGTTTGGCTGCTCAGCCTGCAGCCTTGACCGTCTCTGTCAACCTGGTCTTTTTGTCATCCATTTTTTTCTTCCTCTTGATAGTTTCCAACAACACCTTGTTATTTCAGCGAAAACAGCCATCAGCTGACGCTTCATATCCCCTGTCACTACGGATACCATTAGCGTACTGCAACTGCACGCCGATTGACAAATCGAACAATCCAGCATGACTGAACCAAGATTTCTCCAGGTCACAGCCACAATCATGACACTGCAGAGCGGATGTCACGAGAGAGCCCCGGGCCGGCCAAACATTCTTGTTCACTCGCAGCACCGCTCTGCGATGCTGCATATTCTCCGGCGCTCCGCGCCATTTTCAGATAAATCGCCTGATCTTTATATCAGATTCCCTATATTTTGTTGAAAAAAAAAGAAGAATCTGGTTTGAAAGAATAAAATTACTCTTTTTTC
>CAZURY010000210.1:0-4620 GCA_964623145.1 uncultured Desulfobulbus sp.
GGATCAAGATCGTCCAGGGTAAGCGAGGGAAGAAGAGCCAGGGTCTGCTCATCATTGGCCATGGTCTGCAGTTTGAGCAGTTCCCTGGTGTGTTCCAGGATTTGTTTTTTTCCCTCAATACCAATCTGCTCGGCGTAAGAGGCGAGCGCTTGTTGCTCAGCCTGCAGATTCTTCTCCATCAGATCGGGATCAGGAACAAGAGTAACCACGGCTGAGTCGGCAAAATCAAGCAGGCTTTCCCTGATCAATTTTTCGAAATAACCGCCTTTAAGAGCCAAACCGCGTATTTCTGCAAAAAGGCTTTCGATTTGAAGCGCTTCAAAAGGATCAGCGCCATATTTCAGAGCCGGCAGAGCCTTACCGATTAAAGCCAACCCCCGCTGCGCTTTATTGAGTTCCTCCCGGACACCGAATTCATATTTATTCAACTCAGACAGAACCAGATCGTGATCCAGCCCCTGGCTTGCCATGGTTGTAAGACAGTGCGTATAAACCTCGAGAAATTTCTCCCGTTTGCCTTCATCACACCCAATGAGGTAGGTAAGCATAAAGGTTTTAAACGAAGAGGAAGTGACAAAAAAACCACCAAAATCACGACAGAGCCCGGCCTGAATTATTTCATTCTTCAGCGGTGATGCATCGGAATTATAGAGAATATTGGCAATAACCTGCAGAGCGATGCTGCGTTTACGTTCAAGGACGTTACCGGTAAGGCAGCCGACGGCAAGAAAAGATTTACCCTCTATATCGCTGTCGGGCTGAACCGCGTATTTTTCTTCAACAAAAACCGGACCGGTAATGGATTCACCTTCGTTTATTTTTGCCTTAAAACCGGCGCTGTCATAGCGACTGAAAAAATTATCTTCTACATAGGCAAGCTCTGCATCAAGATCTGCATTTCCATAGAAAAACAGGGTGGAATTGGAGGGATGATAGTGGGTCCGATGAAACCGGACAAACTGTTCATACGATAATTGGGGGATGACAGCCGGGTCGCCGCCGGATTCATGGGCATAGGTGGAACCGGGCATGAGGGTTGTTATGGTGTGATGAAAAAGATGCCTGAACGGATCGGAAAAGGCGCCTTTCATCTCATTATAGACAACGCCTTGATACTGCAGGGGCTGTTGCAGATCTTCCAGGTGGTAATGCCATCCTTCCTGTTCAAAGGTGGAACGCTCAAGAAGCGGGTTCAAAGTAACGTCGCAGTAGACGTCCATTATATTGAAATATTCTGTCTTGTTGCGGGTGGCAAACGGATACATGGTGGTGTCGGAACCGGTCATGGCATTTAAAAAAGTCATGAGCCCGCCCTTGTTTATTTCACCAAAGACGTCCTTAACCGGATATTTTTTTGATCCCATAAGAACGGAATGCTCAAGGATATGGGCAACTCCGGTCGAATCTTCAGGAACGGTTTGAAACGCTATGCAAAAAGTCTTGTTGGGATCATTATTTTTAATGGCAAGGGCAGGGGTACCCAGCAGCACATGCTCAAACAGATAGACGGTGGAATCAATTTCGGCAATGAATTCTTTTCTCTGGAGAACAAAGCCGTGATAGGTGGAGCCGCAGGTAAAATCAGTCATAAAATGTTAGAAATTAGAATTGTTTATGGGAATCCAGCAACAGAGTTACCGGACCATGATTTATCAGGTTGACGTCCATCATTGTCTGAAATTTACCGGTATGCACGGAAATACCCTTTTGCTGGAACCCTGCGACAAAATCAAGATACAGACGTTTGGCATGGGCAGGAGGGGCAGCCTGTGACCAGGAGGGCCGTCTCCCTTTTCGGCAGTCACCAAGCAGGGTAAACTGGGAAACCACCAATAGTTCCCCTCCGACATCAAGCAGCGACAAGTTCATCCGGCCCTGAAGGTCATCAAAGATTCGCAGATGAACTATTTTCTCCATCATCCATTGAACGTCTTGATCCGTATCATGACGATGAACACCTAACAATACTACAAGACCGCAGTCAATGCAGCCCATTGTTTTCGTGTCGACCTTTACCGAAGCATGGCTGACTCTTTGTATCACGGCACGCATGGAAACAACCAGTTTACAGGTGGAAATGGAGAAAAAAAGAGACAGTGCGAGCAAGAGAAAAGGGCTCGGGAGAATGAACAGGAACGACCCGGGGACGGCTGCACAGACAACCGCCCCCGGCTTTATTTACGCTCAATCAGCCTCCCAGAAATCCTCTTTGGCTGCACCGCATTTCGGGCAGACCCAGTCTTCCGGGACGTCCTCCCATGGAGTGCCGGGATCAACACCATTTTCATAATCACCTTCCTCGGGGTCATAAATATAGCCGCAGGGGCATTCCCATTTCTGCATAATAAGCCTCCATCAAAAAAAACGGTTACGAATTGAAAAAATTGTCCTATGAATAGTAAAGAGTTTATCAAAACTGTCAAGCAGTTGCTGTTGAACAAATACATACCGGTCAGTTATTCTGATTCGACTGAGCAGTAAGACTGCTGAGATATTTCACTATACTGATGGCGGCCAGGGCGGCTGTTTCGGCGCGAAGGACATGCATCCCGAGGGTGACAATCCGAAAATTGTTCGCGTAAACCCATTCCATCTCCTTTTCGTGAAACCCGCCTTCAGGGCCAATCAAAAGCAGAACAGATCCGGGAGTGGTCAGGTGCCCCGGCCTGAGAAGAGATTGTTCTTCCTTTTCCCAGCAACAGACAGGATAACTATAATCGGCAGTAATTATATCCTCCAACGACATAATCGGTGAAATCTGCATGGGCATGGCACGCCCGCATTGTTTACAACCCTCAATGACAATTCTCTGCCAGCGGGCTATCCGGTTTTCAATATTCCTGCCTGGTTCACAATATCGACTGATAAGCGGTAACAGCGTTGCCACGCCAAGCTCGGTAGCCTTTTGTACAATAAGATCCATTTTTCTCCCTTTCAACACAACCTGTGCCAGGGTCAGGGGAAAAGGATCGGCAATCTGCTCAACATACCTGCGCACAATTCGCCCTTCGATCAGGCTTGACTGTATACGTAAAATTTCAGAGTGATACACCGTTCCGGTACCGTCAAAAAACTCCACAACCTGGCCGGGCCGCAGTCGTAAAACCGAGCGTACATGATGGGCTTCTGCTCCGGTCAGGGAAATGCAGGCACCGGTGATCTGCTCAGGACGAACAAAAAAGCGACGCATAATCAACGAAAGCAATAGGGATCAAGCTCGTTGAAAATATCTTTGCCAAAGCCATAGGAAACGGCCAGGCAACCACCGCAGACCGGTCTGATTTCACAGTCCTTACAGGCCGAGGAACCAGCCCTGTAACGCCTGGCGATCTCGCCATGATAAATCTCTGCAAAGCTCTGCTTGCAGACATTGCCAATGGGGGAGGGGAGTTTTCTGCAGGCATGCACCTCGCCGTCGGGCAGCAGGGAGACAAAGTTAAAGGCGGCGCCGCAGCCATAGCCGGCACAGCCCCCGATGCAGGGCATGGATTTTTTATGACGCAACAGGTTAAAAAAGTTATCCTTCAGGCTCATACAGGGATTATCAATGCTCGCCTCCATATAACGTTCTAAAAAGCCAGGGAAATCATCCGGCCGAACCGAAGCAAGATCAGCTCCTTCCCCGACCATGGCCAGTCTGTTAAAGGTAAACAGATCCACCCTGTCTCGTAAGAGCTCGGCCAGTTCAAGGACCTCGCCGATATTTGCCCGCGTAAGCGTTAACATGACCATGGAATAAATATCAAGCTCGGCAAGGAGGTCCAAAAAAGCAAAAATCCGTTCGAAATGTCCCCGACCCCGGATATAATCATTGTGCTCCCGCAGTCCCTCAAGACTCACCTGATAAAATTCCGGCTTCTGAATGGCAAGCATCTCCTCAATACGATGCCTGGGCATGGGATTGCCGAGAACCGCCGTCAGAAATCCGCGGTCGGCCGCCTCCCTGTAAAGTTCATTGAAATGCGGATACAGTAATGGATTACCACCGGTAAAGGTTACCTGGGTAAACACGTTGTTATCGGCACAGAAATCATACAGATCATCGAGCACCCGGATTGCCTCTCCAAGCTCCATGGTTTCCCGGTCACTGCGGTCGTAGCAATGACGACAATGAAGATCACAAACCTGGGTTATATGCCATTGTAAGGTAAAGGTCGGTGTACTGAACCTGTCGGGATCGGTAATATCGCCACAGGGAAAATCCGGTGCACGCACAAGTTTTGATTTCGGCGCCAGCAAAAGACCACGATGGACGGCGCTGTAGAGAATGTCATCAATAACACCAACCGTTACCCCGCCCTCGGCAGCGGCCTGCCTGGAGGTTATGGAATCGGCAACCAGTTTCAGAGCCAGCAGATCATGACCGCTCGCCTCTATAATGATAATTTCATCGGTATCCGGTTTCCGATAGACCAGCACAAACCCATCATGTTTTAACGGTATTGCCTTTGCATCAGTCAACAGGTCGGGAAGGCCGGACCAATCAACATGTATGCACTCAAGAGTAGGATTAATGATCCGTTGTTCGACAACTTCAGGGATCGATGGGGAGGTATTGCGTAACTGATGACAACTCCACTCAACCTTTGCCAGGTCTGCGAGATAGGGAAACTGCTCGTT
>CAZURY010000211.1:0-4616 GCA_964623145.1 uncultured Desulfobulbus sp.
TGTTTCCACCCGAAAAGGCAAGGCGCTGAAATTGAAAAGCAGGAAATAAGAGGAAGAATGGGAAAGGGGAAGTTCAACTCAACAACAGGATGAATATTGCACGTTTCCGGGATGAATTAGAGAGCCGGCATACTTAAGGGTACGTCGAACACGAAAATAGTGAAGCGTAACAAACCTCAATTTAGGACAAAGCAGCTTCTTCTCTATCGACGTTCGAATACCATAGACGGTTTCAATCCCTAAGTGGGCGTAAATATATTCACAGACCGCTCTGTCCCGGTCGATGCCGACCATAGCATTCCTGTTGTCGCATAATCCTTTGCCGGGCAGTCACGGTGATTCCGCTGCCTGCAATGCTGCACAGGGGCCGACTAAGGGGCGGCGCAGGCCAAAAAGAACCATTTGGTTATTACCGGCTGATCTGCACCGCACCCGAGGCAGCCGTCCACTGTTCTCCTGTCGAGTGGGAACGGATACTCAGATTATAGCGGATGGTGATTCCCCGGGGCATGTTGGCCGTGTATTCGAGGGGAAACTGATCCACCGGTCCGGTTTCCGGTGCAGGAAAGAGAGGGGGAATGTCCCATGATCGCACCAGGTGATAGCCCCTTGCATCATGCAGGATCAGGTCAGCCGACAGGGGCGGAGTCGTCTTCGTGGTCGCGCTCAGGATAAAGTGAAAACGGGGATGGGCCGGGAAGTGTTCCAACCGCTTCAGGGCACCGGAGTAATCCTTTTTTCTCAGGCTGCCAGGGACCGGGTTGGTCTGGTTGGAGCCACTCCCTTCGACCACCTGGTAGTTGTGCTGCGTCAGATCCTTTATCCGGAGCAGATTGTTCAGGCTGCTGGAGACAGGATGGTTTTCCCCGGCAGGGTGCAGCCGCCAGCGGTATCGATTGTTTTCATAGGTTTCCTCGGCAATGGGATGGGGCAGCCCCACGGTTGCCGTGCAGATGTCGTTGGAATCAGGCGCAAAGGGCAGCCCTCTCTCGATTTTGACACGGCTGCCGGGAGCCAGCCGGTTTATGGGTGCCGTCGGCAGAAGAAAACTCCAGCGGCCGTTCGGCAGCAGCGGACCGCTGTTGATCCTGCGGGCGCAGTCCATGGTCAGTAGGGTCGGCTCGCTTTCCCGGGCTCCCTGATTGACGACCCAACAGGAAATTCCGCCGCCTTCCTGCAGGCAGTATGGACGCAGGTCCGGCAGCATAAGTCCCTGGTAGCCGGTTTTGGCAAAGAGGTTGTTCTGTTCGTTGGATTCTTCTACAACCTGATCGCTGTCCACCATGATACGAATGTCGTAGCTGTCGGCCGAGGGGATCAGCATGGTCTGTTCCACTGGAAATGTTGACCGGCCGAGCAAGGCCGGCACTTTGATGGTTTTTTCGGCAAGCACCTTTGCCATCGTTGTTGACCCTCCATTTTGCCTATGTCCGCCGTCGGCGTGACTACTGATTTCCATTCGCACGGAAAAGCCCCTGTTCAGGTATCCGCCCCGGTTTTCGATGATGGCCCGGATACGGATCGAATATGGAGTTTTCTGATTGTGGCTGAGGGACTTGTCGATGGAAGCGGCCCGGACAGCGAGATCCGGTTTGCCTCCGGCCCGGATGGAAAATTTCTGACTCACGCCCCTGCCGTCTTCGCTTTTGACCTTGATTCGGTAGGATCCTGGCGGGATGGAGCTGTCCAGGAGATGGTCGAGGGCGTATCCCCGGATATCGCGGCCGATGACAACGGCCTGGTCCGGGGAGTTGACGGGCACCAGGCTGACGGTGAACGGCGGGCCGGCCTTGCCGGTCCAGGCAATGTGCAGGGTCTGTCCCTGGTCCAGGAAGGAATGTGGCAGAGGGCTGAGGATGGATAACTTTTTTCCTTGACCGAGGATGGGCACTTTTGCCGGTCCCATGGCTCGGGCAACCGTGCGTGCGCCACGGTTGGCCGGCATCTGCACAGTGACATGCCACTGTTTGATGATAAAGTAATCTACCCCCTCCCGGGATTGTTGACAATTTTTTCGATTGTATGTGCTGAGTTCAAGCATCAGCTTATCATTGACCGTTTCATCGGAAACCTTTTGCAGGTTATCAGGATACCATCGGCCCTTGAAGGAGAAATTCCTGGTTTCTCCCGGTACCCAGTTGTCCTGGATTGGTTTGATCGGTCCGCCCTCCACCAGGAAAGGCCATCCAGTATCAGCAAGACCGACTCCCCAAGGTCCGGCACAGTCATCATCCGCATCCATGGGCGGGGGGAAAATCTGCCGGTGCGGGGAGTCGTTGATGACGCGGAAGGTAAAGGTATAGGTCGTGCCTGCCACGGGATGTTTCGGGAAACCGTACATGCCGACTACCGTAAAATGGGGACTGGCCCGGTGTTGTTCGGGCATGGGTTCCCCTGGCCGGTAAATGTGCAGGCTGTCGCGTACGGTATTGTTGTTCTCGTTGATCTCCGTGATCCTGTTATCCGGATCGACCAGCAGGCTGTAGTGCTTGATACCTGTTGAGTGCCAGAGTTTGCGGGTGTACTCGTGTTCCCATATCTGGCCCGGTTCCAGGGCCGGCACGGTATAGTTTTTGTCATCCATATCGGTGAGCCGGAAGAGCAGGGTGGTGGCCGGCGACCTGTCCGAACCGATGTTCTTGACCCGGAGGTGAAAGTGTTTGCGGTCCACACCCTGGATACCGTCGCTGACCTTGTTGACGAATGCCAGGAGATCGGGCAGCGGTCGGACATGGATGATCTTAGTTGTTTGCCGGCTGGGGAGCGACTCGGTACTCCCCGGATATTTTCCGGCGCTGTCCGGTATGAATCTGGCCTGATACGTACCCCGGAAGGGTGGAATAAAGGAACAGGACAGCGTTGGTGCCGGATCGGTACGGTTCAGATGGTCCACCCGCTTTGAACACTCCGTATGAAAGGACCTGGGACCGGTGATGATCACCCGGTTTTCAAATGGCTCAGGGGCATTGGTGCCCAGGTTGACCAGCCTGGCGGATACAGTGACCAATCGGTTGATTTGTGGTTCGGCGGGCGTGACATTCATTTCTTTAATACTGAACCGGCTTCGGTCGATCCGGATGGGTAACCTGGCAGCGATCTCTGCGGCCGAGCCGTTGGAACGTTCCAGGCGCAGTTCATAGGCGCCCATGGGCTGGGAGGAGGGAACCGGCCAGAGGAAGCCATAACTGGATTCGGAGGGAATTGTCTGATCCAGAAGAACCTGGTCCGGGCTGGGCGCTGTGGTATCCGTGGCATGGAGGATGATTCGGAGCCGGTCGCCTGCCTCTTGCGGCAGTTTCAGCCTGATGCGGCAATTTTGCCCCGGAACGAGGATCGCACCGATCGGCGGCAGGATAAAATGGAGTTCGTTTTGTTCCATGCGAATGCTGCCTGTTGATACTGCCTGGGGGCGTATTTTTGTGCGGGTGAGTTTATCAGCCGTGCCGTCCGCGAGAGCATGGGCCATGGACATGCTGGTGGAGTTGTCGGGCGGGGAAGGACGAGATGTTGGCACTGCCCGTCTCTGCAGACCGGAAAGGGATTTTCCTGTCATGTTTTTTTTCCAGCGGCCAAAGAAGTGGCTGGCGCTTTTCCGGTTGTTGCGGATATTGTACGGATCCTGCACTATAACACGCAGGGTATTTTTTCCAGGTGTCATCCTGATGGGGCCTTCGATGGTGGTGGCCTGTCCTGGCCGGAGCATCGGGACGGACAGAGTATTGCGCTCTCTGCTGCCGTCGGCACGCTGGAGGATTCCACGGAGATGGGAAGGTGGTGAGGCGGCGGTGCCGACATTTTTCAGCGAGATCTTTACCCAGGATTCATTGGGCTTGTCTGCCTTGAAGTCGTTAAATGCAATACCGGTGACAGCCAGGTCGGGGTGGAATTTTTTCCTGTCCGGGATGGGGAGAGTGGGAATTGGGTGGGCCAACGATGATACGGGGGCAGCGGTTTTGGTCGCAGCATGGGGAATGCGTGGCCTGGAGAAAGGCCGTTTAACTTTAAGAGTCGTCATGGCCGTGTTGTTGGCCGGATTGCGGGCGTCATCAACCCGGACTGTTATCCGGTTGCGGCCCGGCAGTACATGGGTTTTCCATTTAACACTCAGGGACTGATTATTGTGAAGGGCCTTGATCGGCAAGGTGTGGCTGTCTTTGATGCCCACACCGGTTAGGGAGAAGTGCAGGCGACTGGCCGGCGCAGATGCGCCGCCGGCATTAAATACCCTGACCGTTACCGTGGCCGGAATTTTCTTTTCTCCTTTCGGAGACTTATCCAGCCGTACACAGAGATCTTTCACGGACAGGTCAGGCTGCAGGCGGGCTGTCTGTTGCAGAGATTCAACCGGGGGACGCACTGGAACCCGGACCCCTGGAAAACCGGCCGGCAGTGTTAAACACGGGACAAGAACGGCTGCCAGGGTACAGAGAATCTGCAAGAGGACAACAGGGTGGTTTGTGATCGTGTGCAGGTGGGGTCGAGTGGACATGGCTGCCTCCGTTTTCACTTGTGTTTGTGGCCCTTTCTCTATGTAGTTGGTACCGCGTTCGTTAAAAAGGTTCAAAAGAAAATATGATGGCAGAGGAAAAATGTTTAAAAGAGGAGAGGAAAATATA
>CAZURY010000212.1:0-4603 GCA_964623145.1 uncultured Desulfobulbus sp.
ACTTCATCAATACTCCGGTGATCACCAACGGAAAACTGCTCGCCATCGTGCTCGCCTGATGAATAGCCGCCGGGAGCAGTACAGGAACCGGCTGAGTACCGGGTGGGACCAAGGCCAAGCATGCCGTCTCGAAATCTGGCCTCCTCCCGGGTGGAGAGAATCAGGCCGACATCAGGGTCAAAGATACGCAGGGCAAACATGAGCTGACTTAAGTTTTTCTCCGTTACATTGACCAGCGGCTCAAATGCTCCGGCTGCAGGCCGCAGCCGCGGGAAGCTGACGGTGAAGTTTGTCTGCCAGAAATGTTTTCTCAGCCAGCGCAGATGCATGCCAAGCGACATTCCCTCGGCACGCCAGTCTGACAGACCAAGCAGCGCGCCTATACCGATTTCCCGCATGCCGGCAGCGGCAGCCCGTGCAGGAGTAGCGAGGCGGTAGTTATAGTCGCATTTTTTACCGGCCAGATGGACCTGTTCGTAAATTTCACGGTCATAGGTCTCCTGATAGACGGCAACCGCTGTAACTCCGGCCCGGAAGAGTCGCGCGTATTCGTTTTCTTCCAGCGGCTGCACTTCTATGGACAGGGCGGCAAATTGGTCTTTTAAGCAAAGAACGATCTCTTCAAGATAGTCTACCCCTGCCTTGGCCGGAGCTTCTCCGGTAACCAGAAGAACATGATTAAATCCGCGCTGCTTCAAGATGTCGGCTTCCCGCATCGCTTCGTCTACCGATAATTGTTTTCTGGGAATAGTGTTGTCAGCAGCAAATCCGCAATAGGCGCAGCGATTTATGCAGAAGTTGGAGAGATAGAGCGGCGCGAATATCTGGGTGGTTTTGCCAAAGCGCAGCGCTGTCAGATCCCGGGAACGGGCAGCCATCAGAGGGAGAAATTTTTCGGCAGCCGGAGAGAGCAGGGCGGCAAGATCCTCAAGTGAGGGGGATTGATTGCGCAGGGCAGTTTGTACCTGGGCCGTTGTGGCAGCAGATATTTGCCTTGCAAGCGTAGAAAAATCCTGAATGTGAAAGCGTGATTGCATGGCTCAACCTTCAATAAAATCCAGGGGTTCTCCGATTTGTCCCTGTGTGGGTGATGATGCCCGCGCAACAGTGGAACTTGTGCCAAGTCCTGCCTTAAAGGCTTTCCGACCAGCCTGCACCGCCTGCTTGAAGGCTTTTGCCATGCCTGTTGGGTCCCCGGCAATGGCAATGGCCGTATTGACCAGCACGGCATCCGCCCCCATTTCCATGGCCTGGGATGCATGAGAAGGTGCGCCGATCCCGGCATCAACCACCACCGGCACCCGGGCCTGCTCAATGATGATGGCCACCTGCAGGGCGGTTTGGATTCCCTGGTTTGTACCGATGGGAGATCCCAGGGGCATGACGGCAGCGGCTCCCGCGTCCTGCAATCGCAGGGCGAGAATTGGATCGGCATTCATATAGGGGAGAACAATGAAATCGTCTTTGACAAGTTGTTCGACAGCTTTCAGGGTGTCCACCGGATCGGGCAGCAGGGTACGGGGGTCCGGAGTGACTTCAAGTTTCAGCCACCTGGTCCCGGACGCTGCCCGGGCCAGGTGGGCCAGGCGAACAGCTTCTTCAGCGTTTCTTGCACCTGAGGTATTGGGAAGAAAGTGAATTGTATCCCTGTCCAGATGCGTCATTATGTCGTCATCCGGATTTTCCAGGTCAACACGTCGCAGGGCCACTGTCACCATTTGCGCTTCCGAGGCGGCAATGGCGCGCTCCATGACACTTGCCGAAGAAAATTTACCGGTACCGACAAAGAGACGTGATGAAAATTTTGTTCCTGCTATGGTCAGCATGTTACCCCCCTCCAACAAAACGAATCAGCTCCACCTGGTCGCCTTGAGAAAGCTTGAGGGTCTCGTACTGATCACGATCAATTATTTTTTTATTAATTTCAGCAACAACAGAGTCTGCCGGCAGTTGTAGATCTGCCAGTAAATCGGCAAGGGTTGTACCCTGATCAATAACCTGTTGTCGGCCATTACATATTATTTGCACTCTATTTATTCATCCTCTGGATGCATGCGATTTATTTTTTTCCATGGCCCTGATCATAATCGGAACCCGGCGGGTTGCCAACAATGAAAAAAGTAAATATGCTGTACAATCACTCCTCTTCATCAAGGCCTAAAATCAGACGAACCACCTGGTTAGCCTGGTGGTTGGCTGCAATGCCGACTCTTGGCGCAAAAAGACCTGAACTGTTTGTTTCATCCGATCTGCCGTCGCCGACAATATAGACCCTACTCTTTATTTTTTTGCAGGCAATGGAGTTGCCGTCATCATACCCGGCCACACCGGAAGCGCCGACATATCCGGTTTCCGGCAGGTATTGCAGAGCTGCCCGCAGGGCCTGGGCCTTCATCGTCGGGTCATCGAAACATTCTACAAGTACATCAACACCGCCAAACAGTTTGGGGATATTTCTTTCAGTGAGTTTGCCGTCCAGGACCGTGATACTGACAAATGGATTGACCCGGACCATTGTTTTTTTCAAGGCAGCGGTTTTTTTCATGCCGATCTGGTCGATGAAGTACTGTTGTCGGTGAATATTGCTGAGCACCACCACGTCATGGTCGGCAAGGATCAATCTGCCGATGCCGATTTTTGCAAGACTGATTGCCACGGCTGATCCCAGGCCGCCGATCCCCATGATGCCGACGGTAGCCTGTTTGAACAGCCGTTGTACTTCCCGGCCGTGTCTGGCCTCGAGGGTATACTGCATATCAAGGGCCGAGGGGACTTCACCTGTCTTGATCAGGGAGCAGGTATCTCCGTCCTGCAACAGGGAGTCTCTGGACGCAGGCACACCGTTTAGTACCAGGATATCGGCGCCCGGTTTCAGCCGGTCGGCAAGCTCCCCCAACCGCATTCCCTCGTCAAAGGGATAAGAGCGCTCATTGACTCTCAGCATGAGTTCAGCCCACTTTATAGGTCAGAGGAGGGATGTGTTCTTCCTCCTCCACTGTGCAGTTTCTCAAAACACTGTTCGCACCGATAACGGCTTCTTTACCCACTGTACATTTCTGTAGAACCACACCTGTTTCAAGCAGCGTGTGTTGTCCAATGATCGAGCTGCCGGTCACCTGCACGCCGGCATTGATGATGGTATCCCTGCCGATATTGCTTGCCGGATCAAGAAGAATGGTTGCCGGTGAATACATGGTCACTCCGCTCAGCATGACGGTGCGATTATGACGCATTTGCAGCTCTGCATGGGCCTGGGCCAGTTCAACTCTGGAATTGACCCCTAAAACATCGATGGAACGGGTATGGAGGAATTTGTGGACTTTGTGACCGCATTTACCTGCAATCGCTATGATGTCGGTAAGATAAACTTCGCCCTGGCTGTTGTCGGTGCCCACCTGCTGCAGGGCGTTAAAGAGAAATTCGCGCTCTACAAGGTAGATGCCGGTGTTTATTTCCCGGATTGCACGTTGCTTGTCGTTTGCGTCCTTCTGTTCGACAATTTTGGTGATATTTCCCTCGTCATCACAGATAACCCGGCCGTAACCAAAAGGATCATCAAGTATTGTCGTCATAAGGGTGACAACACCATTGGTCTGTTGATGAACCTTAACCATTTCCTGTAAGGTTTCCGATCGGATAAGTGGAGTGTCTCCGCAAAGAATCATGACATGCCTGCTCTCTTCACAGACTGTTTTTGCGCAGAGTACGGCATGGCCGGTGCCCAGTTGCTCTTCCTGGATTACAGGGGAATGGGCATATTGATCAATGGATGCCAGGACTTTTTTCCGTTGGTGGCCGACAATGACGGCAATTTGTTCAATTTTTGCTCCGATAACGGCATCAAGGACATGATGGAGCATGGGTTTAAAGAAAACCTCATGCAGGACCTTGGCGCGATTTGATTTCATGCGGGTTCCCTTGCCGGCGGCAAGGATAACGGCGATGGTATTATGGTGCATGGCAGTTCCCTTGGTCAGATGAGAGAATATGAAGAATTATCCATTGTAGCGAATCAGGACTGGGAGGGCAAGGTGTTCATCTGCGGTAATTTTCAGTCATTTTTTCAATTTCTTCGGCGAGCCGCAGGCGAAGTTGTTTCGGGCGGATAATTTCAGCCTGGGATCCGAATTGCAACACCTTCATTATAAGTTCCCGGTCATCGGCAATGGGCAGGGTAAGCTGAATGGAGTTTTTTTCCTTCATTATTTCCTGCTGGGCGTGCCATATCTGATGCCGAACTATTTCAGCCGCAGTTCCGGTAAATCTGATGGTTGCCCTGGAGGTGGCGGGTCCCTTGAAAATTCCAAAACTCGCCTGCAGCCAGCTGTCGTCTTTGTCCAAACTGTGACCAACTGCTGTTTCAAGCAGTTGTATTTCCTGAATACGGGCCAGATGGAACATTCGTCGATCTTTTTTTGTTGTGCACCAGGCCAGCAAATACCAGCGACCCTGATAATTGACCAGCTTAAGGGGATCAATCGTGCGTTTGCTTTTGTTGCCGGTTGCCGATCGATAGGTGATCTGCAGTTGCCGGAGTTCCCTGAGAGCGGCAAGTACTGTTTTGAATATTTCTTTATCGATCAGCTCCTTTTCCACCCATTCA
>CAZURY010000213.1:0-4585 GCA_964623145.1 uncultured Desulfobulbus sp.
TTGGAACCAATTGTGCATTATAAGTTCAGATTTGAAAGGAAAAGGTAATTAACTGTAATTACACAGATACGACAGGAACAAGTTTTCTTTCCGGAATAGAAGACAGTTTAATTGAAGGAATGCATAAGTTTTGCCGCAAATTCGAAAGACTTTATGGGCGTCAGGATGACCGTCTTTCGCAAAGCAGCTTTTATGCGGACAGGATGTTCTTACCAGTTATGAAAAATATCTTAAACATGGTCTTTCAGTATGTTATAGCAGCGATTCTCGTCCTGCTGACTATGCTTGTTGACCCTGATGCAGCCTGGGCCTTGCAGTCCCATGGTCCTCCTGAAGGAATATATGTGCACCAGATGGCCCATGCCTTCTTTTTTGGTTCTCTGTTATATCTTTACCGGGATTTGGGGAGGTCTGCATCAGAGAGCAGGGGATGGAGTTACCTGAAGCGGTTCTGTCTGCTCATGTTGGCATGGAACGTTGTTGCTTTCACCGGGCATACCGTGGCGACGCAGCTGGCTCCTGAACATATTGCTCATGCGGCAAGTTATTTTCATTCAAGATTACTTGGGCCAATGAATGTAACGAAGGTGTTATTCTATATAACCCGCTTTGATCATTTACTGGTCGTGCCTGCCCTGTTTTTTCTATATATCGGTTTGCATACCCTGTTTACCAGTGTAGAAAATGAAATGTCCGAAGGAGGCGAACAGTGACAGGGCTTCCTCTTTTGCCAAGTATTCTCCTCGACATGGTCGGTTCTATTGCTGATCTGTTTTTTGCGTTTCTTGCCATGCGCTATGCGTATCTGTTGACCAGGAAACAACCTGAAAATTTTCTCTGGGGCTATCTCTTTTATATTTGTATCGCCATCTCCGCTTTTTCTATTTCCCGCGCTGCCGGACACCTGGTCAAACAGTTTCTCTTTATCTCTGGTAATAACGATATCTGGCACGTTATTTCTCCATATTCAGGCGGGGTGAATACCCTGATGTTGATTTCCGTTTCAGCGGTTACTCTCTTCTATCATAAAGGCGTTCAGACCCACCGGATAATTGCCCGCAAGGCCGCCAAACTCAAACATGCAAATCTTCTTCTGGAAGAGGCGGCCCGGGAGATGAAAGAGTTAAACCTGAACCTTGAAGAGATAAACATACACCTTGAGGAAAAGGTAAAAGAACGCACTGCGGAACTGTCCCGGTCTGAAGAAAAATTTCGCCATCTTTTTTCTGCATCCAAGGATATGGTTTATTTTTGTAATACCGGTCAGGACATTACAGATATAAATGAATCCGGGCTGGAAATGCTCGGTTACAGTACAAACGATCATCCCCCGCTTAACCTGCAGGATATTTTTTCCAATAAAGGTGAGTTGACAACGTTTTTTAATTCCATGCAGCGCGATGGCTATATAAAAGATTTTGAAGCTGAATTTAAAAGAAAGGACGGGACGATAATCATCGTTTTGTTATCGGCTACCGCCATCAGGGATGAATATGGTAATATAGTCAGTTGCGAAGGTATTGCTAAAGATTTGACTAAGGTTAAAACCATGATGGAACAACTTGCCGCCAGTGAAAAAATGGCATCGGTTGGCCAGATGGCAGCCGGCGTTGCCCATGAAATTAATACACCGCTGGGGATTATACTTGGTTACGCCCAATTGATGATGGATGATTTTGAAGAGGATTCGGAGCCATATCAGAATCTTCTTGTTATTGAGCGTCAAACCAAGGCAAGTCGAAAAATTGTCGCTGATCTGCTTAAATTTTCGAGACAGACCGGTAGCGCCCGGGAAAATCTAAATCTTAATGAGATTCTTACGGATGTTATTGCCGTCACTGAACACAATCTCCATCTTGATCATATCCAGGTTCATCTTGATCTGGCCGAAGACCTGCCCTCTGTTGTCGGTGATGCTGAAAAATTACGGCAGGTGTTTGTTAATTTGATCAATAATGCCCATCATGCCATGGAACAACAGGGCAATGGCGATATCTTTGTTACATCGTGGTTTGATCCGGAGAAGAAACAGGTGGTTGCTGAAGTGCGCGACACCGGTCACGGCATCCCCGAGGATGTACAGGCACGCATTTTTGATCCTTTTTTTACGACCAAGCCGGTAGGAAAGGGGACCGGACTTGGTTTGTCCGTCTCCTATGGGATTATTCAGGATCATGGCGGCGTGATTGAGGTTGAAAGTCCGGTTCATGACATGAAAACAGGAAAGGAACTACCGGGAACGGCTTTCAGGATACGACTGCCTGAAGCAAGAGATCCGGAAGCAATATACTTAAAGGAACAATAAATTTAATACATTGCACACCAAAAAAGGAGAAATATTATGGCTGAGATTTTAGCATTAGATGATGTGCAGGACGCAACCGTTCTTATCGGAAAAATTTTGAAAAAGAAAGGACATAACGTTCACACCTTTACCGAAGAGGATGATGCAATAAATTTTGCCAGAGAAAACAAGGTAGATCTGGCAATTTTAGATATTAAACTCAAAAGAATGAGCGGAGTTGAAGTACTCGCCAAGTTGAAAGAATCTACTCCTGAAATGCATGCCATCATGCTGACCGGTTACCCGACTGTGGAAACAGCCCGGGAAGCGATTTCTCTTGGAGCTGATGAATATTGCGTAAAACCAATTGATCGCGATGAGCTTGAGGAAAAGGTTGAAAAAGTGCTGGAGTCTTAGCCTGGAAAAACAGTTGTGATCGTTCTGACTCTCAATAATGGGGCCGTCAATACCAATGAACAAGTCGACAAGGGAAACAGGAGAATGATCAGCTGAGAATGATCAGCTGTAAGATGGACGGATAAAATCTATGGTAGATTCACCAACACAAACAATTTCCCCTCAAACGAAAGAGCAGGGTTTTTTAAAGGTATTTAAAAAGGTAACCCGCCTGATTTCCATGGTATTGGATCATCAGCAGGTGATGGATACCATTGTTTCAAGTCTTCCCGAACTTCTTGACATTGATGCCTGTACCATCAGGTTACTGGATACCGGTACCAACACCTTTGTCCTTGGCGCCGCCCATGGTCTCTCCCTTGAGTATCTTTCCAGGCAATCCATAGATACTGAAGAAACCATGGAGATGATTAAGTCGGGCTATCCAGTCGCAAAGGTCGATTTGGATGAAGATCCCACCTATCGTGACAGGGAAGCCGCTGCAAAGGAAGGAATTAAATCCGTACTGACACTGCCGATTTTATTTCAGGATTCAATAATCGGCATCATGCGGCTGTTGACCAAAAGTCAACGACTCTTTACCGCCGAGGAGATTTCTTTTTCCATGGCCCTTGCCGAGCAGGTCGGCGTTGCCATCTCCAATGGACGAATGTTTAAGGAGATGGAAAACCAGGTGGACTTCATGAACGAGGTTCAGAAAATTTCCAGAATGGTCAACTCAACCCTTGATATGGATTCCGTCCTCAATACCATTGTCCAGAGGGTGCCTGTCAGTATGGAAGCCAAGGGATGCACCCTTCGCCTGTTCAATCCCCTGACAAATCATTTGGAATTGGTTGCCTCGTATGGTGTATCGGAAACATATCTTGAGGACAGCAATATAGAAGATGAAAAAAATGTAACCATGGTACTCTCCGGAGAGCCGGTTGCTATTTATGATATATCTACTGATGACAGAGTATTAAACAAAAAAAATATGCTCGAGGAAGGTATTCACTCTCTGCTTGCCGTTCCCATCAAGGTCGGAGAGGAAATCATCGGTGTTCTGCGTATTTTTTCGGAACGACATCATAGCTTCACCAGTTCGGAGGTCAATTTTGCTGTCACTGTTGCCGAGGCAGGCGGAACAGCCATTCAAAATGCCAGGATGTATCAGAAGATCAATCTTCTTTTTAACCAGATTGAGGAGAATGAGCGTTTCCTGGGAAATATTCTTGATTGTATCCGCCCTGAATTGCTTGTTTTTGACCGTAACAAGCGCATTGTGCTTGCCAACAAGGTTTGCCAGCAACGACTGGGCATGAGTGAGGCGGAAATCCTGGGCATGGATTATCGAGAGCTCTGTTCAACCATTGACGGTGAGGCAATCTGTCCGGTAGACACCGTGCTTGTCGATGGCAAGCCTGCAACATATGAGCATAAGATGGAACTTGAAGATGGAGAACACTGGTTTGAACGTACTGCGTCTCCCATGTTTGATGAAAACGGGAAGGTAGAATTTGTTATTGAAATTATTCGTGATATCACCACTAAACGCAAACTTGAACAGGAACAGATGGAACGGGTGGAGTTGCAGGGAGTGGTGGAACTTGCAGGTACAGTTGCCCATGAGATTAATACCCCTCTTTTTGCCGCCCTTGGTACGGCACAAATTCTTGAGGAAGATATAGAAAAACAGGAACTGGTCGCCGATGTACAGACTATTATACGAAATCTGAAGAACATCAGCGAGCTGACCAGGAAAATGACCGATATGACAGGCTTTGAGCGTAAGGATTATGTCGGAGAGGCAAACATCGTTGAATTTAAATAATATTGTTAAATAATATGTACAGTAAATAGAAAAAGAGGATGTTGATGCTTGATTTTTACGTTGATACCGCT
>CAZURY010000214.1:0-4580 GCA_964623145.1 uncultured Desulfobulbus sp.
TCCTGGCGCTTCCCGAGGTTTCGGGTGTCATGGTTGGCCGTGTTTGTCTTGATGCGGAAAAATTTATCCGTTTTTGTGGTATTATTTAGGCAGGAGTCGTCCAGTTGTAACTCCTTTCCTTAAGCCTCGGCCTTTTACATCGCCAGCAGCCGACGGATACGTTCCTCCATGGGCGGATGGGTTGAGAACAGGCTTGCAATGCCACCGCCCTTGAGCGGATTGACAATATACATCTGGGCCGATGCCGGGTTCACCTGCATCGGTCGTTGTTTATTATAGGTTGACAGCTTTTGCAGGGCACTGGCCAGAGCCTTGGGGTGGCCGCAGATTTCTGCGCCTGTTCGATCGGCAATATATTCTCTGCTTCTGGAAATCGCCATCTGGATGAGCGAAGCAGCCAGGGGAGCCACAATCATCATAAGCAGCATGGCTATCGGGTTGCTGCCGCCTTCGTCATCGCTGCGTCCGCCGCCGAAAATCATTGCCCACTGGGCCATGGTCGCCATGTATGAAATGGCGCCTGCCATGACAGCGGCTACCGAGCTTATAAGAATATCACGATTTTTTATGTGGCCAAGCTCATGGCCGAGCACCCCTTCAAGTTCTTCTCTGTTCAGCGCCTGCATGATACCGGTGGTCACTGCCACAGCCGCATGCTCGGGATTGCGGCCGGTGGCAAAGGCATTTGGCGTCGGGTTATCAACGATGTATACACGTGGTTTGGGCAGGCCGGCCCGCTGGGCCAGCCGGGAGACAATCTGGTGCAGTTCAGGGGCCTCAGCCTCAGAGACCTCACGCGCCCTGTTCATGGCTAACGCCATTTTGTCCGAGTTCCAGTAAGCAAAAAAGTTCATGCCCAGGGCGATGACAAAGGCTAACATCATACCTTGCCTGCCACCTAATATCTGGCCGCCAACCATAAAGAGTCCGGTTAACGCGGCCATCAGGATAAATGTTTTCAATGTATTATTCATGGATTCAGCCCTCCCGTCTGTCGGTAAATAGAATTTCGACTACATAATAAGAACAGACAGCTAAGCGTCAAGAGGAATAATCAGCAGAGTCTGAGCATGGCCTGAATGACATTGTTCGCCCCTTCTCCTATCTGATCCACCCTGGAATCAAGCATATAACAGGGTGTGCTGACGATTTTGTTTTTTTCATCGACAACGATCTCCCCCTGCCGGCTGGGAACATGATCGGCGCCCATGGCATTAAGGTTGCCGGCCGTTACCTCATCCCGGCCAATGGTAAGTGTGACATGGGGCAATACCTTTGCCAGGATAACCGGGGCGATACAGAGTGCGCCCATCGGTTTTTTCGCTCGGTGTGTCGAGCGTATCGCCCGGACGAGATCTTCGTTAACGGTGCATTCCGGGCCGTCAGCGGCATAGCTGCAAAGATTTTTTGCAGCGCCGAGTCCGCCGGGAATGACCAGACCGTCAAATGCATCGGCCTGATACGTTGAAAGAGGGTGGATGTTACCACGGGCAATTCGGGCGGCTTCAATCAACACATTGCGTTCCTCTTTCATTTCTTTGCCGGAAATATGATTGAGCACATGTTGTTGCCGAATATCGGGCGCAAAACATTGGTAGTCGGCTCCATTTTTATGGATGGCCCACAGGGTCAGGGTAGCCTCATGGATTTCCGCTCCATCCTGGTGACCGCATCCGGAAAGGATGACGGCGAATTTTTTGTTTTCTTTTCTGTTAATCATGGATCTCACCCACGCTGTAGATTGCCGGCAGATTGCGGAATCGCTCGGCATAATCAAGTCCATAGCCGACTAAAAAACCTTTCTCCACTTGAAAACCGGAGTAGTCGACAACAACTGCTGTTTCCCGTCGTTCAAGTTTGTTGATCAAAGCGCAGATTTTAACGGAACCTGCATTATGTTCGGCAAAATACTGATGCAGCCAGGCCAGGGTAGTTCCGGTATCGACAATATCTTCCACCAGCAGAATATCCTTGCCGTTGAGATCTATCTCCGGCGGTTTGGTCAGGCGAATTGTGCCGGAGGTTGTAGTGGCATCGCCATAACTGGCGACCCTGATGAAATCGATTTCCATGTTCAGATCAATCTCCCTGGCCAGGTCGGCTAGAAAGATAAAGGCCCCGTTCAGAACTCCGATAAGGACAAGGGGACGATCCCTGTAGGCATTGGTTATCTCCAGGCCCAGCTCTCGCACCCTGCTGCTGATTTCTTCACGGCTAAAGAGGATCTGTTTATCTGTCATTATTTACCCTGCCATGTTTTAAGGAGAGCTTGAGCCTGTTGTTTTTCTGCAAATTCGCCCTTGCCCCTTAGTGCGGTTTCCAGTTCCTTGATGGCCTGTTGTTTTTTCCCCTCCCCAAAAAGAGCCAGGGCCAGATGATAGCGGAGAATCGGCATGTCGGGTTGTTTTTCGACTGCCTGGGCAAATTCATTGCGGGCAAGGCCATATGATTTTCGTTTATAATGGACCCATCCCAGGGTGTCAATAATGTGTACTTCATCGGGGAGTTGCTCCTTGGCAATCATTGCCAGGCGCAGAGCCTCTCCAAGGTCGGGCTGGGGTTCCTCGGCAATCAGCCATGCCAGGTTGTTGGCTGCAGCGGCAAAGTCCGGTTGAACAGCAAGGACCTGTTCATAGCTTTGCCTGGCCCCTTTTGTATCACCCTGTTGCTCAAGCATTGCGCCGATACCCATGAGCGCCTGGATGTTTTTCGGGTTCTGCTCAAGCAGTGAGCGATATTCGGCAATGGCATCGCCAATCTTTTGTTGTTTGTTGAAAATTGCTGCACTCAAGTTATAGGTTCTAGGATCCTGCGGGGCGAGTTCCTGCGCCTTTTTTATATTTTTCAGGGCTTCATCATAGTGCTTTTCACTCATCAGCATGCTTCCGAGCAGGAGAAGGTCGCCGACACTTTCCGGGGCCTTTTGCAGTTGTTTGTTGACCAGGGAAATGAGTTGTTGATTTGTTTTGCCTTTGCTTTTTTCGATACGCACAAGGTTCAGCAGCGCCAGGGTATTGCCCGGCTTTAAGGCAAGGAGCTGTCGAAAGGTTTCGGCTGCTTTGTCCAGGTCTTTTTTCCCAAGGTAGGCAAGGCCGAGATTCCCTAAAATTTCAACGTTACCTGGAACTTTGCTGTTCATTTCCTCAAGCATTTTGATGGCATTGTCATAGTCCCCGGAAAAGTAAACTGATTTGGCCAGCAGCAGCGCAGTATTGAAGTTTTTGGGATTGAGTTTCAAAGAGATTGCCGCTTCACGTTTGGCGCCCTTAAAGTCACGGGAACGTAAAAGGAGAAGTGCCTGCAGAGCGTGGTATTTTGCTTCGCGCGGGTTGTATTTAACAGCCTCAGCCGCACTGTTCTGGGCAAGTTCCAACTGGCCTGTGTTCATTTGGGCCAGGGCTTTAACGAAATAGGGCTCCGGCCAGCGGGGGTAATTTTTGGTCAGAGTTTCCAAAAGATTCAGCGCATCCTGATTTTTTCGCTCCTTAAGAAAAAATTTGGCCTTAACGAGGTTTGCGCCGCCGTTTTTCGGGTTGCTGGTCAGGATTTCATCCATTAAAGCTTTTGCCTGGTCATATTTTTTTTGTTCGAAATAATAATCGGCAAGTCGTGCTTTGATATCCTGGGGATTTTTTGAATGTTCGATGGCGGCCCGGTATGCTCCTTCCGCCTTGTCTACCTGATTGGCACGGCGGTAAAAATCAGCAAGAATGAGGCGCAGCCTGTCGTTGGCCTGAAATTTATCAACAGCGCTTAAAAGGGACTGCTCGGCCTTATCGTGCTGACCATTTCTCTGATACAGATTGGCAAGTTGAATATGTGGCGTGGGATTATCCGGAAATTTGTCGATCATATCCCTGGCTATCGCTTCGGCCTGCTTCGTATTCCCCAGAGATTGAAGGAAGAGAAACAGCATTTGATAATTGGACAGCTTATCGGGATTTACCGCAATTGCCTTTTTAAATGCGCTTTCAGCCGCATTGTTGTCTTTGCGGGCGGCAAACAACCTTCCCTGAATGGAATACAGACGATCCAGTTTCGGATTGAGCCCAAGGGCTTTGTCAATCAGTTGACCGGCTTTGTCAAAGTTGCCGCTGATCAGTTCAATATTGGCCATGAGCGCTAAGGCATCAATATTATCCGGGTGCTTGGCAAGAATAGCCCGGGTCTCTTTGGCAGCATTTTTTTTGTCTCTGGACATCAGGAGAAATTCTGCCGTCTTCAGGCGGGCATCGATGTTGGATGGATCAAGACTGGCGGCACGCTGCAGTTCCTTAAAGGCCTTTTTCCCGTTTCCGGTTTTGAGGTAAAGCAGACCGAGCTGATAGCGGGCTTCAGCATATTTCGGATCGATCTGGATGGCATTGCGCAGTTCAATAATTGCTGCCTTGTCATCGTGGTTCTGTTCGTAGACCATGGCCTTGCTGTAATGATCGGTTTTCTTCTTTTCCGGGTCGGACGAGCAGGCGCTGATCAGGAGAAGGGTGAGAAAGACGACAAAATATCGGGAAGGGGAAAGTTGTAAAAAACGTTGCATGGCGGTTCCTTGGGAAGGTAGATTGAGAATAACTATTCAAATA
>CAZURY010000215.1:0-4566 GCA_964623145.1 uncultured Desulfobulbus sp.
CAGTTGCTGCTGATGGTCAAGACGACAATACACAACTAATCAGGCGGGCCGCTACCGAGCTGCTGTCTGATGGATTCTCTGTAATTCCCACCAGGCCGGATAAAAGAGCAGCTACCTCCTGGAAGCCCTTCCAAACCAAGCGCATGTCAGATCATGACGTTAAAAAATATTTCCCCGATGGTTGCCGCATGGCCATTGTTACAGGTGAAGTGTCGGGAAATCTTGAATGTATGGATTTTGACAAGCCTGAACTTTTTGAACCATTTATGGATGCCCTTAATGATTTTAATCCTGGGATTGCAGCCAAGCTGGTTCAGCGGCAAACCCCATCCGGCGGCTATCACCTCATTTACCGTTGCGAATCAGCGGTTGGAGGCAACACAAAGCTGGCTATGCCAAAAGACGGCAAAGATACCTGGATAGAAACCAGGGGAGAAGGCGGCTATTTTCTATCAGCACCATCACCAGGATACAGCGTAATCAAACATAGCCTGAAAGATACCCCGACATTAACTGGTAAACAGGTTGAATCGTTACATTCATTGGCAAAGTCTTTCAGTGCAAAACCGGAATCGATCAAGCATGCCCGGCAGGGAGTTATTGACGGGACAAGGCCGGGTGACGATTACAATTCAAAACATGACACAGGTGCTATTGCTCAAAAATACGGGTGGACAGATACCGGCAGAACGGGGCCAGGCGGCACACATTGGACTCGACCGGGAAAAAAGGCAGGAACATCGGCAACCATGAAAAACGGCTGCCTGTATGTTTTTTCTACAAGCACACCACTCCCCCTGGGGCCGAATGATGCTTTCAGCATTTATACACATTACGAGCATGGCGGCGATTTCAGTGCGGCTGCAAAAGAATTGATGAAACAGGGGTATGGAAATTTATCCAAACCTGTAGACCCAAAAATGGAAGAATGGGGGGAGCCTGAGCCGATAAAGTTGGAACTTCCACGCGTGGAAAGGATACAGGATGAAATGATTCCAGAACCCTTCCGGGCCTGGGTGGTGGATGTTTCAGATCGAATGAAAGTACCGGAAGACTTTATTATTGTGCCGCTACTTGTCGTTGTTGGCTCAATAATTGGTACTGGTTGCCGAATCAGACCAAAGGAAAAAGATAACTGGGAAGTAACCCCTAATTTATGGGGTGGTATTATCGCCCCTCCTTCAATGCTCAAGTCTCCCGCATTGGGTGAGGCTGTTAATAAAACCATTGGGCGTCTTGAGGCTGAAGCGAAACAGCAGTATGAGAAAAATATCCAGGAATATAAGGCTAACGCCACCCTGCTTGAACTTCAGCAGAAAGCGATTGAAGGGGAGCTTAAAAAAGCCGTCAAACAGAAGGTGACTACCGATGACAAGGGTGGCAAGGCGGAAAAAGAAATTGCTAAGTATCAGAAAAAAAAAGAGGCACTTGCTCTTGAGCAATCTCGGAAACCAACCGAGAGAAGGTACAAAACAAATGATAGCAGTATTGAAAGAATTGTCGAACTTTTGACCGATAACCCGCGCGGTTTGCTGTATTTTCGTGATGAACTGATCGGATTGTTTAAGCGCATGGAAAAAGCGGGCCATGAGGGAGATAGAGCCTTTCTTCTGGAGTCCTGGAATGGCGACGGCAGCCATGTGGATGATCGGATAGGGCGGGGCACGACCAGGGCAGATAATGTCTGCCTCTCCTTACTTGGTGGCATACAGCCGGATAAAATTATCAGCTACTTACGAAACGCAATCAGTGAAGGGGACAACGATGGTTTTGTCCAGAGGCTCCAATTGTTGATTTATCCTGATCAAGTGGCATGGGAATATGTCGATCGGTGGCCGGACAACGAGGCCAAGAATCGTGTTTACGATGTTATTGACAAACTGGCGTGGCTGGACTTCGACAGCATAGGGGAGACCGATGACATGGATGATTCCGGTCCATTTCTTCGGTTTTCGAGTGAAGCGCAGGGGTTCTTTATTAAATGGTTTACTTGGCTTCACAAGAAAAAACTGAATAACACGGAAGACCATCCCGTAGTTTTGGAACACCTTGCCAAGTACCGATCGCTGATGCCATCATTGGCCTTGATATTTCACCTTATAGATGTTGCTGATGGCCAGGCATCAGGCCCTGTAAGCCTTCAATCTTCTAAAATGGCTGCTGCCTGGTGCCAATATCTTGAGACCCACGCTCGGAGAATCTACAGCCTTGCCCTTGATTCCAGCGATAGAGCAGCGGCACGGTTAGCGGAAAAAATAAAAAAAGGCAAGCTCAAAGACGGGTTCAAACGGCATGACGTTGTCAGTAAAAAATGGACATTATTAAATAACAAGCGGTCAGCTCAGGAAGCGATTGAATATTTAGTCGAGGCCGGTTGGATCAAGGAAAACTTCAGGTTATCGAATAATCAAAAAGGCGGCCGCCCTTCGGCACCATCGTACATGGTAAATCCGAAAATTTTTTCAGATATTCGCAGGAATCAACGCATGTAAACCCGGCAAACCCTTTTTCATGGTTTACGTGCGTGTATTTTATAGCCTGAGAGGTTTTTTTATGGATTGGATAGGTCTTTTAACAGAAAATTCTGGTGTTGGTTGCGAATGCCAGCCGGATGCACGACCGGGGAAGCGTGTCAAGGAAGGCGGCAGGATTGCCACCGGTGACGGTAATGACAGCAATGACGGTAAAATCCCAAAAGTTTTAACCGAAAAAGACACCAACCCCGCGAATGCCGTTGATTGGTTGCAGAAGCACAGGGCGGAATTGAAGGCGGCAGGATGGACGGCACCTGAGATGTACCGCCGAAATCGTTCCATTGGGATTGCATTGGTTGGGGCCTGGAATAAAAACAGTGTTCGCGTCAGATTAACTCAGAAAGGAGCCATTGAATTTCGCTGGCTGGACTTAATGGGTAAACCGGTATTTCAAACGGCATGGCCGGAGAGCAGGAACCCGGCAATCAGGAGGGTAAAAAAATGAGCTATGTTGCAACATCACAAAAATGTAAAAGGTTTAAAGAATGAGATGCGCAGCCCTGACCCACAAAAACAGGCAGTGCAGTAATCAGGCTGCACCCGGCAATGTTTATTGTAAAATACATATCCGGCAAAAAACATTTGTCCTTGATAAAGAGAAAAATGATCGGGCGCGGGAAATCTGGAAAACTCTGTATGCCGAAGACCCGCTTCCTGATATATGCCGGGATATGGTTTGCGGGGCAAAGACCAGGAGCGGGCGGCCTTGCCGGAGAAGGGATCTTTACGCAAACGGGAGATGCAGATTACATGGTGGTTTATCCACCGGGCCGAAAACTGAACAAGGCAAAAAAAGAAGCTGCGAAAATTTGCCGTGGATGAAAAAAAGAAAAAGAAGAGAATCCTCCTTGAACAAACCCCGTGAGAGGAAAAATTTTCCTAATGATTTTGAAAATAAATAAAACGGAGTGACATTATGGGCGGTTACGGTTCAGGAAGATGGGGCTGTGGTTGCAAGACAACTACGGAATCCCAGCGTAGTATAGATATTCGCTGGCTGAAAAAGCATGGATGTCTTCAGCACGGCGGTACGGGATCATTGTCATGGTCATGGGATGGCGTGGAGACCGGCTCCATCGGTTATCGGGTGGAAAAGGACAGGATACTGTTAAAATATCGGTATCGTCCTCAAGGCAGGGATTGGGAAACTGTTGAACAGAAAATTTCTTTTAACCGGACACCGTGTAACTATGGCGGTTATCGGACATGGTTTCTCTGTCCTCGATGTCAACGCAGGGTAGCGGTTCTCTATGGAGCAGGGAAATATTTTTTCTGCCGTCACTGTTATGGACTCGCTTATTCCAGCCAGCAGCAAGCTCCACCGTTCAGATTATCGAGTAAGGCGCAGAAGATCAGAAAACTCCTGGGCGCAAGTCAGGATACGGGTGAGCCTATTTTGATAAAGCCCAAAGGAATGCACTGGAAAACTTTTGACCGGCTTAGGAAAAAATCCTATCAGGCTTCCGATCAGGCCTGGGAAGCAGTGGCAAGGGTGGTGGGATATGAAATGCTGGAACAGTTTGACGTGCGCCTATATTAAAAATGATTAGCTGACGTGTGATTTCCCACTTGGAAAGGAATTAAGGGTAAAGCTAATGGCTTAAACAAAATAGTAAATTCGCAATAAGCATTCAATTGATTTTCTATTTCTATTTTCTGTCCATCATCACCATAGATGCCACCATAAAGTCAATAAAACAAGCGCAAAATCAATCCAGGGTATGGGGAGCCGGAATATTCCCCTGTGGCGGAAAGGTTTTCATGGATTGAGTATTTTATTGTCGGCCGGGCCGGAAAGGGAAAAAAGGGAGCAGGCAGGGAAGGTTTGAGGGCAGTCTTCGGAAGAAACCGCAGGAAAAATATTCATCATCACCGTAATGAAAATAATTCCAGGAAGGCTATTATTGCAATCAAGTGGGTACCCCCGTGGGTCCCTTTTGCAAAAAAAGGAATTGCGCGGTATCCGTAACTTATTGAAATTACTGGAGCCGGTAAGCAGATTTGAACTGCTGACCCCTTGATTACGAATCAA
>CAZURY010000216.1:0-1578 GCA_964623145.1 uncultured Desulfobulbus sp.
AATCTCAACCTCCCCGGCAAACATGGAGGGATCAATATCACCTACCTTGGTACCAGCGAGAGAAAGCAATTTCAGGTTCGTTAATCCGGAGAGCGGTGCAAGATCAGTAACCGACGTGTCAGTAAGATAAAGCGTTTCCAGGTTCTTTAACCCGGAGAGCGGTGCAAGATCAGAAACCGACGTGTTATCAAGAGAAAGATCTTCCAGGTTCTTTAACCCGGAGAGCGGTGCAAGATCAGTAACCGACGTGTTATCAAGAGAAAGCCATTCCAGGTTCTTTAACCCGGAGAGCGGTGCAAGATCAGTAACCGACGTATTATTAAGAGAAAGATCTTCCAGGTTCTTTAACCCGGAGAGCGGTGCAAGATCAGTAACCGACGTGTTATCAAGATTAAGCCATTCCAGGTTCGTTAACCCGGAGAGCGGTCCGAGGTCGCTGATTGGTGCATCCCACAGGTTCAGCCGGGTCATACCGCCGGCCTGTTGTTGAAAAATCGCCAGGCTGTCAAAGCGTGCTGTCCAGAGCCGGCCCAGTATCGGCGCCAGGGCTGAACCTGATCCCCAATAAAATTGCTCATGGAATGTAGGATACAGCGCCAGGCTCCACAACAGAGCAATACAATTTTTTCGCAGGGCGGGCGGAAATTTGATACTGCTGTCCATGACAATGGCTGCCAACGCCTGCCAACTGTGCAGCCCCGGCCAGTTTATAGAATCAGCAACTGATTTCTTTTTCTTTTGATTTTTAAGCCAGCAGTCCAGGTCCTGCTTCGTGGGCAGGGCAATAGCGCCAAGGGTCAGCTCTGCAAACCGGGTTGTGTCCGTAATTTGCACTGCCAGCAGCCGTTGCAGGTAATGTTCAACCCGGCGGCCATCGTCGAGCAGCTCAAAAAAGAGAATGAACGGTTCCTTCCAGGCCGGACGCTGCAACTGTTTGGCCAGCTCCTGCCACTCGCTGCCGCCGGGCTCCCAGAATTCCACCTCAAACTGCAACTTGACCGCGACAAAAAATTCCATGAAACTGAGGTGGGTAAAGGCGTACAGCTCAGCGCCCTGCCCGTCCCGGCCACGGGGGATAAACAGGCCGGAACGATGAGCGATAAACTGTAAAATAAAAGCTGTTTCCCGAAGGGCTTCCTCTTCCTCAAATCCCAGCTCTTTGAGACCATCTGTAAATATCTTTTCCACATCCTTTGCGGCAATGAGCACGGAACCCTGTTCAGAACTTGCCGAATCATCGCTTCGTTGCTGCTGAATCTGCCAGGCAACCTCGGCAAGCAACCGGTAGAGATCGTTAAAATCGAGCGGGATTTCCCGATCCTGAAACTTCAGGCCCCGGGCCTGGTCAAGGGAAACAAGGTAGGTCTCGGCAATCCTGCGGTATAGCTCCACCCGGCCATGGGGCAGACGGCCCTTGCGAGCATGGATAAAACAGATGATATTGAGCAGCACCGGTATACGGCTGAGATGGGCAAGGCCTCTGTTCTGCCCAAGGCGGGCAACCAGGTCGTTGACCCGCTCCGAAACTCCGGGACCGGGGCCAACGTACTGGTCATACCAGTTACGGCAAAAGGCCCG
>CAZURY010000216.1:1678-3140 GCA_964623145.1 uncultured Desulfobulbus sp.
CAGCAATGACCCGGCAGATATTGCGGCGGCTGGAGGACGCCGTTATCTCATCCAGGCCGTCAAAGAGCAGCAGGGCCTGGCCGCTTGCCAGCAGTTGATCGAGGATTTTTTCTTCATCTTCACCTTGCAATAACCCGGCCGATGCATCCGGCTGCTTGAGCCATTGCGACAAGAGAGCATCCCAGGACCTGATACTGCCCAGCCCCTGTATATCACGAAGAATAAAGTTCAACGGCACCAGGGGGCCAAGGACACTCTTGCACCGGTTGTCACCGCTGAAACTAAGCTCAAGGTTCAGCCAGTTGATCAGGGTGGACTTGCCGGAACCGGGACCGCCAAGCACAAAGAGACGCTGATGCTGCCCCAGCGCCTGGTGGAAATCGATTCTATCAGGCAGGTCTTTTTTTTCTACCTCACCACGGGCCAGTTCGCCTGGGTCGATCCGTTGTCCGGCCATTTTCGGGGGCACAAAGAGTTTGCTCAACAGAACCCGCCTGCCATGGGCGCCGCGCCGGTCATCATCGTCAAGGGCCAGACCAAAGTTTCCGGCATAGACCACCTGATGATAAATCTCCTGGAAATAGCGCAGCAATGGCCGGTTGTTGCTGATATCTATGAAATCCTCTGTTTTTGCCGGCTGTTCCGGCGCCGGACCGATTGCAGGTTTCATGACAACCTCAAAAAGGGTTCAAGCTCTTTTCTGGTGACAGGATTAAGCGAGGCAAGCAGCCGATGCAGACGCCAGACATTGGAATCACTGGGATTGACCGGCAAAGCATTCCTCGATTTATCTTCGGATGGCACAAATTCCTGCATTGGACGCATTCGTTCATCGTTCTTTGTTCCAAAAAAATTCTCGCTGCATGAACAGACTTCGCTGATATAGGCAGGATTTTTATCCAACTGTTCATAGACCGGCTTATGAAAAACATAAATGATCACCACCACCAGCAGGAGCGTGTGCCAGCGGAGATTGTCCTGCTGAGTACCCGGGAGGGGGTAAGCCCGCAGGACAAGGGCGGTGCGGTTAACCAGGATTTTTATCTTGCGCGGATTGGCCGGCAGGCAGTCGTGTTTATTCAGCAACTTCTCCAGAATTTTGCAATGGACATTTTTCTTGTCGTGATCACCACAGTCTATTGTTTGCAGCAGCTCCAGAAAATAGTCGCTCTTCTCCTTCTGACTTGGCACCGGCAGATAGTGGATATCCTGGCATATCTTTTCCAGGTATTCCCGGGCATAATATGAGGTCTGCCCGGTTTCTGCCCCGGGCAGCGCCTTTTGCAGGGATTGTTCAAGCTGACGGTGGTCCATGCCGAATACCACAATACAGTTGTTCAGGTTCAGATAAATCTTGATGCCCTCCAGTAAGCGCAGGGCAGCCTCGGGCAGGCAGCGATCAAGATCATCGATAAAGATGACAAGTGTTTTCGTTCCGTCCTCCCCGCTTTTCAGCACATCG
>CAZURY010000216.1:3240-4559 GCA_964623145.1 uncultured Desulfobulbus sp.
ATCGATAAAGATGACAAGTGTTTTCGTTCCGTCCTCCCCGCTTTTCAGCACATCGCTGATGGCCTGTTGCAGGTATTTGTTTATCGCCTCCCTCGGCAGGGACGAAAGATAATGCTTTTGTTCGAACTTCTCGCCGATGTCCATAATTTTTCCGGTCTCGGGCTTGACTGTTTTGCCAGAGGCAAGAGCAATAACATCGTCAAATATTTTCAAGGCGCCGAGCAGCGAAACATTGGCGATCTTTTCGGTCTCCCTGAACAGTTTGGCGTATATCCCCATCTTTGCCCGTATCTCATGGAGCAGGGCGACAATGGGCTGTTCTTCGTGCTGGTACAGCCATGCCTCGAACCAGACCGGTAAAAAATGTGATTCTTCGTTTTTTTTCTGATCCGGCTCCTTCTCTTCTCCGTGCATGCCCGGAGGTAGTTCTCCGGATACTTCAAAATACAGCTGTTTCAGGGCGCTGGTTTTGCCGGTGCCCCAGTAGCCGGTAACCGCGATATTTTTCGGCGGTCGGTAATGTCTTATCAGCTCGGACAACCCTTTGATAAATGCGTCATTAAACGCATTGTTCAACGCCGGTTCATCATTGAGGCTTAAAGGTTTTGAGAGATCAGTCATAATCTTTTCCGGATCGTATTAATTTTTTCGAGGCGCCAGGCAACTTGCTCACATTGTACAGAAACGACGGGGCAGCCATTTAAGGGTATGGTTTGTTTCACACCCGGCGTAGGACTGCCGGGCTATGGCCAGTCATCGGGATCGACAGTACGCAAATCCCTGGTAGAGGCGGCAACTGCCTGACGGTTTTATTCAGACTCAGATTCTGTTTCCCGGCCCTTTCCCGGATCAAGGTATCCAGTGGATCATCAAGGCCGTGAATGGTGATTGATTTCATAGGATGCCTTCCTTTTGAACCTAAATCCTGAGTGCCTATCTTAAAAAACAAGAAAATGAACATGGTAGGTTCGCTTGAGTGGAATGAAAGCGGACAAATAGCAGCCACTACTTTTGTCTGCTTTCGCGGAACTCAAGCAGACCTGCATTTTATACGATTTATTGGATTGCGGGTGATACCAGCCTTAGGTTGAACCATAAATAATGATTTTGGATCAATATAGTCCGCAGAATCTCTTTGATCAAGTTCTCTCCTGCAATCCCCCGGTGCAAAGCGCCGATAACAGGGACGTTCACCACGCCCATGGCGTGATGGAACGAGAAAAAACCCATGGATTATCGAGAAAGCAGCGCAGGATTTCCAGACTTTCCCTTTCCCTGGTTCCGCCGCTCTGCGGCGAACCGGCAATTTCGGCGCTCTG
>CAZURY010000217.1:0-2875 GCA_964623145.1 uncultured Desulfobulbus sp.
CGCTCTGCATTCCAGATTTTCTTTTCTTTTTTTTCTTGGAAAAGTTCCCGATTTCCCGGGAGTTAACGAAAAAAATAAATCCTTGTGGTGTATGCATGTCAAAAAAAACCATGGACACGAATCCCGGCTTCAGCGGCGAAGTCATGAAGCAGCCGGGCGGAGCCCATTTAAACGCCTGTTTTTCCTGCGGGGCCTGCAGCGGAGCCTGCCCTGTCAGTCAGGCTATTCCTGAATTTGACCCGCGTAAAATCATTCATATGATTCGCATGGGCCTGGAGGAACGCATTCTCGGGTCCGACCTGCTCTGGTACTGTTCCGGATGCCGAAGCTGCGTGCCCGTCTGTCCGCAGGAGGTAAGCTTTGCCGACATCATGGGAGCCCTGGCCAAACTGGCGGTGAAAAAGAACTACATCACCCCCGAACAGCTTGTGGAAAACGGCAAGGCCGCTGAAGTACAACGCGACCTCTGCGTTTCCTGTCTGACCTGCGTCCGGGTTTGTCCCTGGGATATACCAAAAATTGATAGCGGGGGGTTTGCTCATATAGATGTTGAGGCCTGCAGGGCCTGTGGTATCTGTGTCGCCGAGTGTCCCGCCCAGGCAATTGTCCTGCATGAATCAGAAGATGAGCGGTTGCTCTCGGCCTGTATCGCCTGATTATTCTTTTCTTCCATTGGAGCACGCCCTATGAGTTTTACTCCTGATATCCGACTGTTCAGTTGTCATTATACCTCGCAGCAAAGTTGCGCCCATGAGGGCAAAGAACTGCAGGAGCTTGGTTTTCCGGAAAATATTCAGATAACCCGGCTTCCCTGTACCGGCAAGCTTGAGGTGACAGCCATGCTCAAGGCCTTTGAGGATGGCGCAGACGCGGTGTACGTGGTTGGTTGCCCTGTCGACGGCTGTCATAATGTCCAGGGAAGTCAGCGGGCGGCAAAACGAGTGGCTGCCGTTCGCGAAATGCTCAAGGAACTTGAGGTGGAACCGGAAAGGGTCCGAATGTACCACCTGAATCGCGGCCTGCATCCGGAATTTATCAATGCCGGCATCGAGATGAACCAGCGTATTGAAAAAATCGGGCCCAGTCCCTTTTAACCTGACAGGGTCTCTCAAGGGGACCCATTTACCTGAGGTGAATCAATGATAGTTGCCGAGCGAAAACCGCTTGTTGAAATATTGGATATGGTCAGGGATTGTAAAAAAATTCTTGTTCTTGCCTGCCGGGGATGCGTGACCGTCTGCTCTGCCGGTGGTGAACGGGAAGCCGAGATACTGGCCTCTCTGATTCGACTGGGCATGAAGAAAAACGGAAAGAGCTGTGAAGTTATTGAAGGCTCTCTTGTCCGCCAGTGCGATCGCGAATATATTGACGCCATAGACCAGTGGCAGGGACAATATGATGCCATTGTTTCCACAGCCTGCGGTGTCGGGGTCAATTTTATCGCCAACCTTCGTCCCGCGGACAACGTGTTTCCCGCCCTGAACACCACCTTCTTCGGTGGTTCGGCCGAGCAAGGCATCTGGAGCGAACAGTGCGCCGGCTGCGGTGACTGCGTCCTGCACCTGACCGGCGGTCTCTGTCCGGTGGCCCGTTGCGCAAAGAGCCTGATGAACGGACCCTGCGGCGGTTCGGTTGACGGTCGTTGTGAAATAGATCCCAATGTCGATTGCGTCTGGCAGATGATCTATGACCGCATGGGTCGACTGGACAGGCAGCAGGAAATGACAAAATCAGCGCCCATTCGAGACTGGTCAACCGCCGGTCATGGCGGCCCCAGAAAACAGGTTCGCGAGGACCTGACAGTTTCCTGAACATACGAGTGCCGCGTCATTGTACTGACGCGGCACCTTTTTTCCAGTCAGGTGAAATTCAACCTTCCAGCCTCTTCTGCTCTTACGGGGTCATCACTTTCACTTCCAGAGGCCCGGAAAACAATCCTTGCCCGGCTTACGCCTTTATCGTCTGAGACCATACTCCTTGACCAGGGACTTGGCCGGATTCCTGTCAGCTCATTTAAAAGTACCCGCCCAAAGCCGTCCTTTGATCAGTCCACCCGGGACGGCTATGCCATAGCCCAATCCCCGCAGGAAAAAAGCGGCGAAATATCCTTTCGCCTGATCGCCGAAATTGCCGCAGGTTCCACGGCCTCAATCTCGCTGGTGGGAGGCCAGGCAGTGCGCATCATGACCGGTGCCCGGATTCCAGCCGGTACGGAACGAGTTGTTCCGTTTGAAATCTGTCGGGAAAAGGCGAACCGGGTATATATTGATGCCCGTTTCCTCCAGTCGTCGGAAATCTTTATACGCCGCCGCGGCCGGGATCTGAAAGCCGGTCGGGTCATTGCCGGTTCCGGCAAAATGCTTCTCCCGGATCACTTACTCATGCTTGCTGAGAATGGGTACATAACCATACCGGTACACCGAAAACCACGAGTGGCCATCCTCTGCACCGGCAGTGAGCTCGTCACCCCGGGACAAACGCTTAAGCGGGGCCAGAAAATTTCAGGCAACGGAGTCTTGTTGCAGGGACTCCTGCAGGAGGCAGGCGCAAAATGTATCCGGGTGACAACCGTATCCGACAGCCTGGAGGCCATCACGGAACAACTGGACTACCTGCTGTCCCTGTCCCCGGACCTTATCATAACAACCGGCGGCATGGGGCCGGGAAAGTTTGATCTTCTTGAGCAGGTTTTTACCCGCTTACAGGGTGAACTCTTCTATAACAGCCTTAAAATCCGGCCGGGCAAATCCACCATGTTCGGCCTTCTGGCCGGAGTCGCCTTTTTCGGCCTGCCCGGACCACCTCCCGCTGTCCGACTGCTCTTTCATGAGCTTGTTACCGTGGCCCTGTACCGATTACAGGGCATGCGACAACC
>CAZURY010000217.1:2975-4534 GCA_964623145.1 uncultured Desulfobulbus sp.
TACACCTGGAGCTGCAGTTGAAAATATCCGGGTGCGCCGCTGCTGCCGATAAAATCAGAAATCGTACTGCCGCCGGCTTCAATGGCCCTGGTCAAAATCTCCTGACAATGAGTGGTAACGGCCTGCCATTGAGGTGAGGAAATCCGATTGACAGATATTTCAGGAAAAATACCGGCGGCAAACAGAATTTCATTGGCATAGATATTCCCAATACCGGCTATCCGGCGACTGTCCATAAGGAAACTCTTAACCGGCTGCCGTCGATTGTTCGCAAGATGCTTCAGAGTGGTTCCGGTAAATTCTGCGCTGAACGGTTCAATGCCCTTACCCCTGTTGAACCGCTCCTCCAGCTCGGCGGCATGCTCTGCGGGCCAGACGAGAATGGAACCAAACCGCCGACTGTCATTAAAGCGCATCTCCATACCATTTTCCAGCAGCAGGCGAAGATGATCATGTCTCGCCCGTGGAGCATCCCCAGGAAAAAGACCAATCTTGCCGGTCATGCCAAGATGCAGGACCAGAACGCTGCCGCCGGCCATTCTGATCAGAAGGTACTTGGCCCGTCTATCCACGGTATGCACACGATCTCCGGCTATCGCCGAACTCAACAGCTTGCGCGGAATGGGCGTACGCAACCGCTTATTGCTCCAGGAAATTCGAGTAATCTTTCTACCCGGCAGATGGGGCAGCAACCCTCTGCGTGTGACTTCAACTTCAGGTAATTCCGGCATCTTTTTCCCCCAGGCACCAGGCGAGCATATAATCGTCTATACAAACTGCCCGGACGTCTCGCAGCCGATTATCATCGGTGACTCGGCAATAAAGTGTCCAGCCCTGCATCGTTTCAGGATGAATCCGCTCAATCCTGATGGCCTCAAACAGGCCTGGCCGATCGTAAAGACAATTCTTTTTCAAGGCCTCCTTGACTGCCCAGATGAGCGTAAGACCCTCCCATAAAGAGCCGAATGTTTCTGTTGCCATTTTGATTTCCCGTTCCGTTCCGATATGATCACCAAGTTTTGCTATCCGGGATTCAATCAGCTGGATATCGACCCCGCAGCTTTTCAGCGTCGTCATTGCCACGGCATAGCAGTTACTATGGGAAATAGAAAGCTGCCATTTACAGATATCATGGGGTCGCGTGAACCTCGGTCGGCCATGATCATCGGCAAGAATTGTTATCGCGGCCGGTTCCCACTGCTCCTGTAACAAAGCGGCATGGTGTAACAGAGCGGCTTTACCGGCAATACGGCCGCAGAGCCATTCATAATAGCGTTTGGGAAAACGAAATTTTCTGATATAATCCCGCTCTTTGTCACTGAGCCAGGTGAGCAGGAGACGATCGTCTCGTTCATGCATTGCCTGCACCCGGGAAATATCCACCAGGGCAATGCAGCCGCCTGGTGCATCATGATAACGGATACCCAGCGGACCGGGGACCGCCTTTCCTTCCGAAAAAAAATCGTCCATATTCGTTGTATGCGGACAACTTGTTGTCATATCATATGAAGTGGGTATAATCAGTCCAATCTTTTTGCCGGGTTAATGACGGCAAAAAA
>CAZURY010000218.1:0-4524 GCA_964623145.1 uncultured Desulfobulbus sp.
AATTGAGCGATTTTCATTTCGCCCCAATCTGCAGGTTTTGTACTGTTTCATTGTAGTTAAGCCTACATGGAGCAGCGCAAGGCCTGCAGATTGGGGATGAAATGGAAATCCCTTAGGGTTTCACTCATCTGCAACACTTCATAAAGAAAACATTTTGTAATCATTTATCTTTTTTAAATTGCAGATGAGTGAAACGCTCAATTTAGGTTATAACCGGCCCTGATAGCGCCCCTAACTTTCATTGATACTCCATTTATAGAGCAAAGCAAGTGAAAAGCAAGCGGAAAAAGAAAAAACACATGGAAAAACGGGAGAATATCTATTGTGCAAAATGGGCATTGCACCAATTGCACAACGGGAGCCGCTATGGCTGAATAATGATGGTCGGAAACATTCCCTTTAAACCTCCCCGGGAGTAGGGCTGAATGGTGTTAAACGAGATATTCCGGTTCCTCTGGGCATGACCTTTACGGGAAACACCATCATAAAAAGCGCCGTTTGCCTCGAGGATATGCTGGATACGGTTGCAAAAGGCATCGACAAAAGCCGAACCGCTTCCCTCAAAAAATAAACCGCCCCGTGAAAACCCTCCCTCTACCTCGCAAAGCTCTTCCAGCAGAATACTGTTGCCCGCAAGATCCGCCGGGCCGGTTACCAGCCCCCAGACAAGGGATCCGGCCGGGACATGAAGCGGCTGGTCACTGTCGATGATGGTGTGCGGCATGATTATGGATCCTCTGCCGATTACCAGCCGACCATCAGGACGCCCACGGAGGAAGCTGTTGAAACCGACAAAAACTGTTTCCTCCATATCAACCTCAACGACTTTGGCTCCATGGGCGGTCACATCATTTCCCGCCAGGTTTGAATTGACAATGTAGCAATTCTCCTGGGCATTGGCCCCTTTTCCCAAGCGGGAATTTTGCAGGAAAGATCGTTGCGCCACAAGAACGTTATCGCTGATATGGGTTGCGGGTTTGATCACGGCATAGCGGTCCACGGATGCACTGTCCGGAACCGGTATCACGGCTGTGGGATTTACCGTGGCGAAAACACGCTGGAACTCCTCTTTTCGCTCGTGGACAAAATCCATAAACAGGCCTCCGGCCGGAGAGCCTGCCTCAAAGTGAATATAGCGTTGTAATTTATCCCCTGGATATTGATAGAAAAAATTAAACAGACCAGGGCTGCGCACCCAAATCGTACCGGGATCAATGCGAAGATGGTTCACCTCTCCGGCCTGCACATAAGAATACGCCCCGATGATGCAATCATTCATGGTCGTCAGATCGACGGTGGCAAAAGGTTCCAGAAAACTGCCATCCATGGGTGATCCGTGAATATTAGAGTAACGGCAGGCAATGGTATTGCTGATGGCGAATCGTTCTGGTGTCTCCGGATCATGGGAATAGTTGTGCACCAGGGTTTTAATGAGAAAACTGTCTTCAATGCGAATGCCCTCGTTTCGGGTCAGGGGAATCCGGAAATTCTGAGCGCTGAAGACCTCCCCCTTTTTTTTAAGCTCATCACCGCGTATATCGCTCTTGTAGACAATTGAATTTGTGACTCGACACTTTCCAAGAAAATAACTGCCGGCCAGATTGGAATGGAGAAATTTAAAATCCAGGGGATGCTGGGAGGTAACTCCGTAAAAGCCGTAGAATCCGGCCAGTTTTTCAAAAGAAACAAGATGATCAACATGGGGATGAACATCAAAGGCGAACTCACGTAAATTGATATTGACCCGCTGGGCAATCCTCTCAAAGAGCTGTTCAAGAACCTTCATGACTGTCCCTCCCCGGACCCAAATCCGGCCATGGTGTGATACACTGCAGCAAAAACATCGGCCAGGCGCAGGATGCCGATAATACTGCCATCATTCATGACAAGAAGGGACCGGAGTTTTTCCCTGGTCAATTGATGAATAGCCATATCCAGTCCAGCATCATGAGCGATACATTCATCCACTGCCGTCCGCTGCATGATATCCTCCACCTTGAGCGTCACCGCCTTCTGTCGAAGATTTTCAAGGGGGGCTGCCTCCATTCGCCGTCTTTTACTGATGTGACGTATGAATTCTTCGGTAAACCCGTAATAGGCAAGCGTTGTCCCAATATCGTCTTTCGAGTCAGGTTCAAGCGCCCGGAGCGCGTCAAGATGATTCAACTTGCCAATCACCCGCCCAACTTCGTCTAAAACCAATATGCCGCGATGCTTGTACCGCGCCTGGTCAAACTCCTCCTGCGCCTTTTCCAGGGCAAGCACAGCATCATACAGGGTGGAGCCGACCGGTACGGTTGCGTATTCCGACAGAGGAACCAGGAGTTGTTCCACAGTGTACTTTTTCACTGACCACCTCGTTTATTCGTGTTTATCCATAACTAAATTGAGCGATGTATCCACTTACTGAATAATAATGGCAATCAAATACTGTTTTGTACCCGTGCCTAAGAACATAAAGGTTTTATTTGAAAATGGGTCCATCAAAATGATACCTTATAATAAAGACTACGGGTCGTTATTTTACAACTGCGCACAATCAGTCTGTTTCAGCATCGTTGATCCGATTCCGAAAAGCAAGTACGCGGCATAAAAAAACCTTAAAAACAGAGAATATTTTTTATGAGCGTTGCCTTTAAACTCAACAGTATTGGACTTATTTTTACATTGCTTGTTCTTTCGATGTTTGCGGCCACTCTGTATACCACGGACAGGCAGAAGGACGATGGCCTGCTCATCAACCTTGCCGGTCGCCAGCGCATGCTCAGCCAGAAAATGACGAAAGAGCTGTATCAATTCCTCACTGAGTCGGCAAAGAAAGGATCGCCGGATACGACCTCTGCCGAAAAGGTCCGCGCCACCATGAATTTTTTTGCAGAGACTCTTTCCGCTCTTAAGGACTCCGGCAAGGCGCCTCTCAGTCTACCACCTGAAAATACTGAATATAAAGATTGTCCTGCGGTTAAAGGACCCGCACATGGGCAACTGATCAAGGTCAACGATTTGTGGAAAAAATTTTCCCCTGTCATGGAAAAAGTCCTGTCCGGCAGCAGTACAAAGGCCGACCTGGATTTTATCTCTGCGGCAAACATCACCCTGCTTAAGGAGATGAACAAAGCCGTAAAAATGATGCAGAAAAAATCCGAGGACAGGATCCAACGATTAATATTGGAGCAGGGAGTCTTTGCCTGCATGGCAATAGGATTTGCACTGTTTTCCTTTTTTATTGTTCGCTACATCACCGGCTCTTTAGGTAAAATTGTTCAGACAATGGGACTGCTGGAGAATGGCGACATGACAGCACGCGTGAACATCCGCTCAAAGGATGAAATTGGCCGACTGGCAACAGCGGCCGATAAACTCGCCGAACAGTTCGGATTAAATCTTACCAAGATGCGCGGTGCATCATCCACCACCGGCGCTTCCACGCAAATTTTACAT
The DNA here is from genome assembly GCA_964623145.1 of uncultured Desulfobulbus sp. GTDB lineage: Bacteria > Desulfobacterota > Desulfobulbia > Desulfobulbales > Desulfobulbaceae > DRLX01. The sequence goes on from CAZURY010000218.1 coordinate 3,442, forward strand.
ACCCTTGTAAAAGATCTATCAAAAACGGCCGTGGAGATGGCCGGAAATGCTGCAAATCTGGCTGAATCGGCTGACGGTATGAATGGAAATATGACTGCAATTGCAGCAGCTTCTGAGGAGACCAGCATTAATGTGAGTCAGGTGGCGGCAGGAGCCGAGCAAATGAGTGCAACCATAACAGAAATTGCCGGCAATTCCGAAGAGGCTATCCGAATTACCGATGAAGCGGTGACGGAAGCGGCGAGTGCGAAAGAAAGTGTTCGCGCCCTGGGAAGTGCGGCGCAAGATATAAGCAAGGTGACCGAGTCTATAAATGAAATTGCAGACCAGACCAATCTCCTGGCCCTCAACGCAACCATAGAGGCCGCAAGAGCCGGAGAGGCAGGCAAGGGCTTTGCCGTGGTTGCCAATGAAATCAAAGAGCTTGCCAAACAAACCACCGAGGCCACCAAGGAAATAAAGGAGCGCATTGAAGGTGTGCAGTTGTCCAGCGAACAGACCATCGGGGTTATCAACACTATTACCGAAACTATTAACAAAACCAACGAAATAGTATTGACCATGGCAACAGCTGTTCAGGAGCAGGCAGCTGCCAGCCGTGAAATCGCGGATAATGTCAACCAGGCCTCTGCGGGCATCCAGGAGGTCAATGAAAACATAGCCCAGGCGTCCAGCGTAAACAGTGAAGCGACCGGGGACATTTCTGCAATTAATGGAGAGGCAAATACTGTTGCAGCCCGTTCCACTGATATTTATGAGCTGGCCACGGAGTTACAGGAAAATGCTGAAGCGCTGCACAGGGAAGTTGCAAAATTCAAATTTAAGGACGAACTCTTTCCGATTGGAGAGATAAAGGCAGCCCATTTTCAATGGAAAATAAAACTAAGCTCGGTCATTGCCGGCTATCAGCAAATAAGCGAGAGCGATGTTGTCGATCATCACCAGTGTGCATTTGGCAAATGGTATGATAACGTGCCGCCCGAACTAAAAAATATCCCTGTGTTTAAAGAACTTGGCACGCACCACGAGGCGGTTCACAACAAAATACGCGAGGCGGTTATTTGCCAGAACCAGCAGGACTTT
>CAZURY010000219.1:0-4514 GCA_964623145.1 uncultured Desulfobulbus sp.
CCTCGGAGTCTGCGCTTACCTGTATATCTGTATTTTTACTTAGCCATCTAATAACATGATTTTTACTTTATACGAGTTTATAATAGTGTGCTCGTGCCGGTTAAGGTGGTTGGACCAGGTTATCAGCGGACCCACTGTCAGGTAACGTTGAGCAGGGTAGTCCAGGAAGACTATGGAAATATATACAGATTTACAACAAATTCATGAACCGTTTCCCGATGCTTTTGTGACAATCGGCAACTTTGACGGCGTTCATCTGGGCCATCAGATGCTTTTTTCCGAGGTGGTGGGCAAGGCCTACCAGCAGGGCGGCACAAGTGTGGCCGTTACCTTTGATCCCCATCCTCTTAAAATCCTGCGGCCTGGTGGTATTCGCTTGATTTCAACCACTGAGCAGAAAATTAATCTGATCCGAATGGCCGGTATTGATCATCTGGTTATTCTTCCTTTTACCCGTGAGCTTGCGGCTACCACGGCTACGGATTTCGTAGACAATATCCTTGTAAGAACCATTGGCCTCAAAGAACTGGTGGTTGGCTACGACTATGCCTTTGGCAAGGGCCGGCAGGGAAACATTGATTTTCTCAGGGCCCGGGGCCGGAAACTGGGATTTCCCGTGACTGTTGTCGAAGCCCATTACGAGAATGGTATGCTGGTTTCCAGCACAAAGATTCGGGAACTGGTCACCGAGGGAAGGATGGTGGATGCGCGTCGTTTGCTCGGGCGTTGCTACCAGATTCATGGCGAGGTGCAGCGCGGCAGACAACGCGGGGGCCGGGAGCTTGGTTTTCCTACCGCTAATCTGAAAATCAGCGAAGAGGATCTCTGCCCCAAAAAAGGTGTATATGTTACCCAGGTTATTTATGGAGGCAAGGTCTTTGGTGGCGTTTCAAATATCGGGTATAACCCCACCTTTGGTGAGAATAAACTGGTGGCGGAAACCCACATTTTTGATTTTAACAGCGATATTTACGGACATCCCATCAAAATTAACCTGTTACGTTATCTTCGGGGCGAAAAGAAATTTGACCAGGTGGCGGAGCTGGTTGCACAGATCAAGATGGATATCGTGACGGCCAGGCAGGTTCTTCTTGAGGCCGGGGATGAGCGGCTGTTTTCCTGCGAGGACAGATGGTCAAAATAAAATCGAGCTGACAATGGGTTACAACGGTGTGCCCGGTTTTTGCAGGGTTGCCACTTGTCTCTGGGAAATTGATGCATATTGTATTAGAATTAAATTTTCTCCCAGTTGTTGGTTGTTAATCGGCGGCAGGGAGAGGTTGCCAGATTTGTATGGAGGTAACCTGATGTATTTTCATCGTTTTCTGGAAATTATAAACCAAAACCGCCAAAGGAAAGTTCATGTCTGATACGGAACAGCAAGCTGATTTGAAGACAGTCATTGCCGATCTTGAAAAAATTTGCAGGGAAAAACCGGACAATGTGATAGCGCACCACCAGCTGGGTCTGGTTTATCGCCAGGCCGGCCGTATTGACGATGCGATAGCCGAGCTGGAACGAGCCCTTGAGCTAGATGACCATTCAGTGGAGAGCATGATCAATCTCGGAGCAATACTTTTTGACCAGGGAGATGTTGACCGGGCTCTTTCCCTCAACGAGAAGGCATTGTCTGTAACGCCGAATATGGCTGAGGCTCATGTAAATATTGGCCTCATTCGTCAGCGGCAGGGAATGGTTGACGAGGCAATCAAAAGTTATGATCAGGCGATACAGATTGATCCGAATCTGCTCACCGCCTGGATTAATCTGACCAGCGCCTATACCATGAATCAGCAGGATGAGAAGGCCGTTGAGGCAGCCCGCCAGGCCGTTACTTTAGAACCTGATTCATCAATGGCCCGAAACAATCTTGCCGTGGCTCTGTATTTTAACGGGGATTATGAAGAGGCAAAAATTAACATTGACAAGGCCCGGGAACTCGGCTATCCCGTTGATCCCCGTTTTGCCGAGGCCCTGGAGAAAAAGCTGGCCGGATAAATTATGGTTGACAAGTCGGCGGCGGTAGTCAAAGCCTGGTGTCCTTTTTGCGGCATGGACGTGGGCAGGCCCACAGAATCCGCCCAACGTAAAATGACGGAATTCCCGGTTGGAACCTGTGAGTGTGGAGCGGTCTATGTCTCTGATGCCACCGGACATAATATCGGATCGGCCATGGTGGAATGCCTGGTTTATGCCTGTAATGATGAATGGGACCTTGCCTGGGAGCTGATTCCGGAAGAGGATTATCTGACCGGCAGGATTGAGGATTATGATGAGGTAACCCATCAGGTCATCCCGAAACGAAATCTTGAAGGCCGCGCTGTCCGGGGAGTATTGTATTTCGTCCGGCTGCATACGGAAATTTCTGAAATCGTCCGCAGGTTTCAGGAAAAGCAGCGTGTTTCCGAGGGGGAATCACAGGCAGAAAAGTTGGAGCAGGCCGTCAAGGAAAGAGTGTCTTCCCCGGAACCTGCGGGCGAACCTGGTCAAGCGAAACACCGGACTAATAAACGAGAAGTTAAGGCGTTGGTTGAAAAGGATGCGGTCGATGAGCTGGTCGCCCTTTGCTTTGATGATAAGCGGACCCTGCGCTTTTTACAGCGGTTGCTGTATCAGCCGGACAGCGGACAGCGATATAAAACGGCCTGGATTATCGGCCGGGTATGTGCGCAGGTCTCGAACCGGGAACCAGGGATGGTTGCCGATCTGCTGCACCGATTGTTTGAGGCTTGCAGTGATTCCGCCGCCACTCCCTGGGGGATGGTGGAGACCATTGGTTCAATCATAGCGCTCAGGCCGGACATATATGGAGCCTTTACCCGGCATTTGTTAAATTTTATGAATGATCCTTCGACCCAGGAGGCGGTTCTGTGGGGCCTGGGTGAGATTGCCGGGCCGCGGCCGGATCTGATCCGCAATACCCCGTTTTATTCCACTTTTCATTTCCTTGGCCATGACAATCCGGTGGTTCGAGGCTTGATGGTCAGGTTGCTGGGGCGGATTCGGGCAAATGAAGCGCTGATGCAGATTATTAGCCTGCAGCAGGATGACAGTGCATTGACCTATTTCGAACAGGGGGATATGAAGACGACCACGGTTGCCGCTCTGGCCTTTGACGCAGTAGAGTTGATTCGGCATGGCCAGTCCGGGACAGAAAAAACACAGGAGAAAAAGAATGGTGAGTGATGGAATCCAGCCGCTGAATTCAATCGGGCCCATCAATGATGATGCAGCCGCTGCCGGGGATGATGACTATAAAAATCCTGCCCGCCGCGATTATATCAAGGGGCGGGAGCATTACACCGCTGGAGATTATGCGGCCGCGGCGCTCTCTTTTCACAACGCGCTGCAGGGGTTTGAAGAGCAGAATGATGAGCAGGGAATTGCCAACGCCGCCGACAGACTTGGTGATGCCTGTATGGGTCGGGAAGAATATGAGATGGCCCTGGAAAATTATAAACGATCCAAAGCTATCTGTGAAAAAGAAGATGACTCTTTTTCTATTTTGTCGCTGCACAAAAAAATGGCAGCCTGTTATAGAAAGTTGGATCGCCTTGACAAGGCCCAGGAGCTGCTGTTTGATATGCTGGAACATTACCAGTTGACGAAAAACCCCAAAGGTGCGGTTGATATTCTCACGGTCATGGCAGAGGTGTTTATTCAACAGGGACGGATTTCCGAGGCCGCAGATGCCTGTCGGACCGTATCTTCCATCCATGCCAATTTTCATCACAGGCGACTTGCCGAGGAATTTGCGCAAAGAGCCGATGATCTGGAGCAGGAGTAAGCAGTGTTCACCGGAATTATACAGGGAATCGGCAAGGTCGTTGAAAAACGTCCGGCAGGCGGCGGCATGGTTTTCTGTCTGGAGGCTGGTTTTGATCTGTGTGATCCGGAAGAGGGTGAGTCCATTGCAGTCAATGGGACCTGCCTGACGGCACGGGAGATCAGCGGGCGTCGTTTTCTGGTTGATGTTTCACCGGAGAGCCTGTCCAGGACAGGACTTGGTTCGCTGGAAATAGGTAGCCGGGTGAATCTTGAGCGGGCGCTTCGCCTCAGCGACCGGCTGGGCGGGCATTTGGTCAGCGGTCATGTCGATGCCCTGGGCAGGGTTGAAGAGCGGCGGGCGGCAGGTGATTTTACCCTGTTCACCTTTTCCCTTGACGAAGGCCTTGCCCGGTATATTATTGAGAAAGGGTCCATCACCATCAACGGGGTGAGTTTGACGGTCAACAGTTGCAGGGGCAATCGCTTTTCCGTCTCCATTATTCCGCATACTCTGGCTGTGACCACTCTTGGTGATCTGAAAACAGGGGATCTGGTGAATATTGAGGTTGATATCATCGGCAAGTATGTGGAAAAACTGCTTGCAGAGCAGTCAACCACCTCCCGTCGGGAAGGCAAAATTAACCCCGCCTTTCTGGCCGCCCATGGATTTTTAAAATAAATGGGCACTATATACAGGGGACCGGAAAAGAAATGAACGTATTTGTTTTTCGTAATTATTATGAAAT
>CAZURY010000220.1:0-4509 GCA_964623145.1 uncultured Desulfobulbus sp.
ATGAAAAGCGCAGTTATTATGGATCACCGAATATGAATTATTCAATATTTCACAGCAGTGATTCTCCTCCAACACCCTTTTGAGTACGTCCTCACATACATCATAAGGAGTCTTCCCTTTTCGCCTGATCACTGTAGGCCGCACAAGTCAGCTATAGCGGCCAAAAGAGCCTGCACGAACCTGTGACACCTGTGCCACGTACAGTTCGGAGTTTGTTATATCGTAAAGGAGTAAACCCGGAAATCAGTTAACTTTCTGAGCCAGGCAAAAAAGGTCCATGCCGCTGAAATCAGAATTGACAGGTAGTTCCGGTGGCCCGGTCAGATGATATTTCGCTTTTCTCAAGCAGCGAATCCATGACCTGAGCAGGGCATTCCGTCCCAGAATTCTGTTTCTCGCCGCCCGCATCCGAGCTTCGGCGTTTGGAGTGTCTTCCTGGGCCGCACCGGTAAATGAATGCATTTCGGTTATGCTGAAACCGCGTTCCGTCAGACAACGGTTCAATACCTTGGCCCGGAAATAATGCAGATGTTCCCAATATGATTGAACCCCGAGCCATTTGGCTCCTATTTGATCGAATCGATTAAAGTTGGGAACGGTAAGCACAACTATTCCGCCGGGAGAAAGAAGAGTTCGGATATCGTCCAGCACTGCACCCGGATTGGGAAGGTGTTCTAAAACATCAAAGAGCAGCAGAACATCAAATTGTTCCCCTTTGAATATCCCCGCATAAAATGGCGAATGGAGAACCTCAAGGCCATAATGATTTCGTGCAATTTTTACCGCCTGGGCTGAAATCTCGATCCCCCGTACGCTTGCGCCCTGCCGTTTGAGCAATTCCAGGGTTGATCCCGCTGCACAGCCAATCTCCAAAACCTTTTTCTGCTGCCAATTGCCAATGAAAGGCTTCATCCTGGCAATTCTTGGACAATATTCCAGATCGATCACCGCCTGGGCATAATCAAAATAATGGCTGTATGTTGCACTGTTGTCAAAGTATTGATCGGCATAGTAGCGGTTCAGGGCTTTTTTGTTTGGCCGCAACCCCAGATATACAAACAGACAGCCGGTACACTCATGAAGCGGAAGTCGGTCGGAGCGAACAAAAATTTTATGGTAAGAAGCGTGTCCGCAAAGGGGACAAATTGATTCCTTAACCAGCTCTGACGGATTCCAATTATAGTTCGAAGCCATGGAAACTGTTTCTCCCTGATTCAGTCAGTGCCGACAGCTGGATCCTGATATATAAAACCCGGCTCAGTGATGGTACGTTTTGAGTTATGGCAAGATAAAGGTGCAAGCCCCGTGCTGAGTCCTTTTACTTTATAAGGTTTGGTTCGGCGGAATTGTGTGTAACCGGTTATTCTTTTATTGTAGTATCTGTTGTGGAACATCTCATCTTTTCCCATTGCAAATAATTCTGAAAGCTGTTTTTTTTTGCACATTGCACATCGGTTGCCAATTCGATTGCCACCCGGCCGGAGCTGGAGCGATGATCTCGTAAGGGCACCATCGCCGAGGGCGGTGTACACAGGTCTTTTATCCTTGCGTTATGTAGCATAAACGGCAGGAAATGAAATGGAGAATTGAATTCTCTCATTATGCAGAAGTGGGACATTTTATCCCGGCCAGTCTTTTTTTGTCCCATTTCTTCGTTTTCCGCAGGCTCCTGCTCCGGTCGTTGTACAATTATTTCTATAAACGTCTTTTTTTTTAACCGGATATTCGCCGGTTTTTACGTCCTTTCTCAGCCTTCGTCCCTCAGATTTTTCCTTTATTCTTCCCATGGCATACCGATTGCTACCAAGTTGCAATGTGATCAATGAGTTTTGATTGCATGTACTTCCCCTTTATTCACATCCCCGGCCGTCGTTTTGGTCTCACGGTCGGGGATGTTTTTATGTCTCCCGCTGCAAAGAGGATCGATGAAAAAAAGTTCAAAAAAAACCGTTCTGGCCCTTGTGCTTATCCTGGCCGGGGTCGGGTTTCTCATCATGAAGGGTCTTTCAGATACCGGGGTCTACTATCGGACGGTTGCCGAAATTCTGACGGACGGTGCGCCGGTGGAAGAGCGCGGCGTGCGGATAAGCGGTGAGGTTGAGGACGGAACCATTGTCTATGATCAGAAGGAGCTGCAACTGACCTTTGCTGTGCGTGATATGGAAGACGCCGGCAAGACCATGAAAGTGGTCTACAACGGTGTGAAGCCGGATGCCTTCAAGGAGGATGTCGAGGTGATTCTGGAGGGGCGGTATGACCAGCCGGAAAATACATTTTACGCCCGGACCCTCCTTGCCAAGTGCCCCTCAAAATACGAAGGCGAGTAAGCGATCACAGGTACCCTATTTTCCCACGGTCTCTCCCCTCCGCATAGAGGGGTTATAGCGAACAGGAAAGCCTGTGGAAATCTGGAGCATCTGTAATCGCTTACGGGCTTTAAGCGTATAATTTCAGTAAGTGTAACCGTTCGTGAACAGTTGTGAAGGCGAAACAGAACAGGAGAAGGAGTGAACATGGTAACATTTGGCAATCTGTCGCAGTCGGCGGCGTTTATAACCGCTCTCTCGGCCATGGTCCTGCTGCTGACCGGGCTGATGCGCAACGATCTGCGGTTCATCGAGGCCGGCCGGCGCGCACTTGCCGGGGTCGCGGTATTCGCCACCATGGCCGCATTTGCCCTGTCCCGGCTGTTTATGACCGACAACTTCCAGGTGGAATATGTGGCTTCCTACTCTGATCGGGCCTTGCCGATTTTTTATAAGGCAACCTCGTTCTGGGCCGGTCAGAAAGGTTCTCTTTTATTCTGGGCCTGGGTTCTGAGCCTCTATATTGCCCTGGTCACATTTAATACCCGTAAAGAAACAACCCGGAAAAATACTCCCTATATCTATCTTATCCTGGCCGGGATAGTCAGCTTCTTTTTTCTCCTGCTTATAACCGTTTCCTCACCTTTTGAGCTGCTCCAGTTTATGCCCAAAGACGGTAAGGGACTCAATCCCATGCTCCAGAACCCGGGCATGATCTTCCATCCGCCCACTCTGTTTCTGGGCTATATCGGTTTTACCATTCCCTTTGCCTATGCCCTGGCGGCCCTGATCTCGGGCAGGCTTGATCCCGACTGGCTGAAAAAAACCAGGCGCTGGAATATTCTGTCCTGGATTTTTCTGACCATCGGTATCATTCTCGGCGGGCAATGGGCCTACGTGGAACTTGGCTGGGGAGGTTTCTGGGCCTGGGATCCGGTCGAGAACGCCTCTTTTATTCCCTGGCTGATCTCGACGGCTTTTATTCATACCTCGATCATCCAGGAACGAAGAAACATCATGAAGGTCTGGAATATGTCACTGATTGTCCTCACCTTTCTGGCCTGTATTTTCGGGACCTATCTGGTTCGAAGCGGCATCCTGCAGTCGGTTCATGATTTCGGGGCCACCGGTCTGGGGGGCTATTTCCTTGTCTTTATGGTTGTTGCAGCCCTGGGCAGTATTCTCCTGATCGCGGAGAGTTACAGCGAGTTGAAAACCAATCACTCCCTGGAATCGCTGCTCTCAAGAGAGTCCACCTTCCTTTTTAATAACGTTATCCTGCTGGCCCTTGCCTTTTCCACTCTTTTCGGCACCATGTTTCCTCTGATTTCGGAGATGGTGACCGGTAAAAAACTGACCGTGGGTGAACCGTTTTTCAACATGGTCAACATCCCGCTTTTTTTACTTCTGCTGGCAATCACCGGGCTCTGTCCGCTGATCAGCTGGCGTAAGGCATCGGTGGACAATCTCAAACAGAACTTCCTGCTTCCCTTTGGCCTCGCCCTGACCGGCGGCGCTGTTTTGTTTACCTTCGGAATTCGTGAACTCTATCCCCTGCTTGCCTTTACCCTGTCCCTGTTTGTCTCCGCCACGATCCTGCTGGAATTTATCGGCGGAGCACGGGCCAGAAAGAAGTTGACCGGCGAGGGGATACTGCTGGCCTTTCCCAAGGTGATCTGGAAAATGCGGCGTCGCTACGGCGGCTACATCGTTCATTTCGGCATTGTTTTGATGGTTGTCGGTATTACCGGGTCGACCGCCTTTAAATTGGAAAAAGAGGTGACCCTGCAACGGGGCCAGTCCATGGTAATCGGTGATTATACACTTCAATATAACGACTTTAAGAGTTTCCAGGATCGAAATCGAACCGTGTACGCGGCTACTCTGGGGGTGACAAAAAACGGTAAACCGGCCGGAGATATAACCACCGAGCGACGGTATTATATTAATGCCAGGCAGCCGACCACCGAGGTCAGCCTGCGGATATCCCCTAAAGAGGATCTGTACCTGACCATGCCGATGATTGGGAAAAATAATGAGATTACCATTAAAGCAGCGGTTAATCCGCTCCTGGTCTGGGGCTGGGTCGGTGGTGTGTTCATGGTGCTGGGCGGGATAATGGCAATTATTCCGGCTGGAAGCAGGAGGCAGACGGCATGAAAATATTTCAGTGTCTGGTTGGTCTTCTTTTTCTTCTTGGCCT
>CAZURY010000221.1:0-4462 GCA_964623145.1 uncultured Desulfobulbus sp.
TGCTCAGGAGCGGTAAACATCATGTCGGCTTTTACAGAAGCATGTGGAGAACAATTACCGGGGGGCGGGTCTGGCAGGGTAGAATTGTTAATCGTCGCAAAGATGGCAAGCTGTATACTGAAATGGCGACCATCTCACCTGTTCGTGATGTCACCGGCAAGATTACCCATTATGTTGCGGTAAACAGGGATGTCAGCCATGAAGTGGAATTGGAATCCAAGCTCCGTCAGGCACAGAAAATGGAGGCCATTGGTACGCTGGCCGGAGGGATTGCCCATGATTTTAATAATATCCTGGGTGCGATTCTTGGTTTTACGGACATGGCCCTTCTGCAAACGGATCCACAATCACCTATCCATGATACATTGCTCCACATCCGCAAGGGTGGAACCAGGGCTGCCGATCTGGTCCAGCAGATTTTAACCTTTTCCCGGCAGTCGAGCGCGGAGAAAAGACCGATTGCTGTGACGCCGCTGGTTAAGGAAAGTCTGCAGCTTCTCCGGGCATCCCTGCCTTCGACCATCATTATCCATCAGGAGCTTCTGGCAGGTGATGCGCTGGTATTGGCCGATGCCACCCAACTGCAGCAGATTGTTCTGAATCTTTGCACGAACGCTTTCCAGGCCATGCGTGAGCAGGGTGGAGAATTGACTGTCAAACTGGATATAGTGAAAGCTGAAGAACATGGAAAGAATCTTCAGACAGGGCAGGATGAGTGCGTACGTTTGACGGTCTCTGATACCGGAATTGGTATAGAGGCATCAGTGGCTGAACGAATTTTTGATCCTTTTTTTACAACCAAAGAGCCGGGGGAAGGAACCGGTATGGGGTTGAGTGTTGTCCATGGGATTATCTGTGATCTTGGAGGCGAGATTTTCATTGATTCCGCTCCCGGCATGGGCGCTACTTTTACGGTCCTGCTTCCAATAGCCGAGTCACTGCCGGAAGAAGAAAACAGGATGCAACCGCCTCTGCCCATGGGAACCGAACATATTCTTGTAGTGGATGATGAGGAGGATATTCTGGCAACCTCCCGGATGATGCTTGCCCATCTCGGTTATACGGTCAGTGTCAACAGGTCTTCCCCAGCCGCTCTTGACGAAATAAAAAACGGAACCATGCGTTGCGATCTGGTATTGACCGACCAGACCATGCCTGAGCTGACCGGCTTGGAATTTGCCAGGGAACTGCACGATGTTGCCCCTGAGCTGCCGGTCATTCTCTGTACCGGCTACTCGGACAAGGTGAATGAAGAGAGTATCAAGGCCGTACACGCGGTTGGCTTGTTGCTTAAACCCGTTGAACTGCGGGACCTGGCGGTTATGGTCAGGAATGCTTTAGATCGAAAATAGTCGTCGTTTCTTGAAGACTGTTATTGAGAATATGGCAGAAAGGCTCTTTTAAGGGCTGAAACGCTTAATCTAGATAAAAATGGACCTGCTGCCATGCAGGTTTATTTGATATACCCCCAGGTTTTGAGGCGGTTGTACGCGTAACCGGCATTTTTGCCACGGCGTACCTTTTGCAAATAAGTGCGGTAATGGCGGGCAGCCTCGTTTCGACGGCCCATGCCCTCGAGGCAGAGTCCTTTGAAAAAGGTAATTTCCGGATTTCCAGGAAGCAGCTGGTCGTAACGGTTGAACTGCTGGTAAGCGGGGTTATATCGTTTGTCGACAAAGTTGGCCATGGCGGCGACAAGATGGCCCTGGGCCTCCTGCGGATATACATGGGTGGCGGCCAGGGAAAGTCGGCGGGCTTGACTGGTATTATGTAAGCCCAGTTGGCATTTGGCCCGCATGACCAGGGCTGTATAATCGTCAGGCGCAATACGCAGAGCCTGGGCAAGCAGGGGATCGGCCTCGTTGTATTTCCCCCTGTTTAACAGAGAATTTGCCTTGCCCATGGCCTCTATCGCCGGCTTGATCCGTCGGAGACCTCTGGTGTGTTCCATGTATCGTTCGCGATTCATGGCGCCTGAGAGGAAACGGGAATAGGTGGTGTTTGCCGCCTGTTTGGCCCAGTTCAGGCGTTCCCTGCTCATGGGATGGGTGGCAAACATCAGTTCGATGGCTCCAGGCTGCCTGTGGCCGTTTTTTTCAAGGACCTCCATGAGCTGTATCATTCCCAGCGGACTGTATCCTGTGCGGGTCATATATTCCATGCCCAGGGCATCGGCCTCCCGTTCATTATCCCTGCTGTAATGGGCAAGAAGAGCGCCTGCACCCATTCCGCCTATCTGCTGGACAAGACCGGCGGCATTGGTGTAACCGGCAGCGCTGGTGGCAACCGTTGCCCCGGCGAGCAACAGATTGGCCAGCATGCCCTTGGTGGAGGCTTCTGCGGCATGGCGGGCATTGACATGGCCGATTTCATGGCCGATAAGGGCAGCCAGTTCTGCTTCATTTTCCAGCTCGACCAGGATGCCTCTTGTGGCGGCGATGGAACCGCCCGGCAGTGCATAGGCGTTTATGTAGGCTGCATTGACCGCCCGGAATGAATAGGGCATCTGCGGGCGATGTGATCTGGCGGCAATCTCTTTGCCGACCTTGTTGATATAGGCATTGAGCTGAACGTCCTGCACTACTCCGTAATCACTGGAGAATTGATAAGGAGCCTGCTTGCGGTCAAGGGATATTTCATCTGATTTTGAAAGAAAAACCAGCTCGTTTTGTCCGGTGACCGGGTCAACCGCGCAAGAGGTGAAAAGGACCGGAGTCAAAATGGTGGCCGTGGAAAGAGCGCCCATTTTCAGGAACCGGCGGCGGGTGAATTGTCCGGCAGGTGTCGGAGTTGTCATGGTCTTGCCTCCTCCCAAGGTAAGGTGGTCAAAATTGTATAGACTGCTTCATGGATACGCGGCTCATTTGAGGCCCGGGGTCCGGCCACGTTGAGCGTATGGATTGTATGCTCTTGCAGCCAAACTTGAATAGCGGAAATGGCCTGCGAACTGGTGATAATGTCAAGGTCCAGGTGAAGGCAGGGACGATCATGACGGATGGTCAGCGCCTCTGTCAGGGCCGACCCTCCGGTTAGTGGACCAAAAGAGAAAATAAGGGTACCGTCGGCCGACAAGATGTTTTTTTCCGTTCGATCACGGTAGCGTGGTGACGCCAGCTCTTTGAGATGATACTTTTTCGGCAGAGGCCCAGTCTCCGTTTTTCTGCCGCGAGTTATCCAGCCGCCATGGGGAAGTCCAAGACTGATCGCGGCGTCCAGGGCTGCCTGGTCGGCCCCTGTCTGTCCGCCGGAGATGATTCTAAGAGGCGATGAACGATCCATGTACTATTTTTGTTTTGGTATAATCCTTGTCCAGAGCTTGCGGTATGGCTGACGGGAAATATATCTTCAGAGGTGTTGAGAGGCGTTGATACATGGGTGGCCAGGTCGGATAGAACAAACTTATCATGTCAAGAATACCGTATTGATTCATTTGCATCAACCAAAACCAGTGGTACAAGCAGAAACCGGGGAATTTTTTCGAAATAATCAAGTTATATGCAGAAAAATCTGCGATGACACAGGGCAGGGATTGACAGCCGGAACTGTATCAGGTAATAATTTCTGGAATCCTACCGCATTATATGCGAAAAGCAGCGGGCAGAAATCAGCGTTGGTTTCCGTCTGCGGCGTTATAATTACGAATCTACACTGCAGGCCTCTGGTTCATTTTTTGTTGTGCCCGCTTCTGGGGGGCATGCTGGTTTATGTTAAAATAGCATTCAATTGAAGGGAAATTTTCGTAAACGTTCACCAGCACCCCATCTTCGTCCGATCAGGCCTCCTCACATAGCGGGCTATCGGAGTCTCGCTGCGCTCGCTTACCTGACTCGTTGGCCTGCTTGAACGAATATGGGGCACCGGTAAACATTTACATTATGCCGGTAATGCGGGCGAAACAGCATCTCGGTTAACGGTTACAAATTTTCAGGCAGGGCGCAATGGATACATCAATAAGTAGAAGATATTTTTTATCGGCAAGTATGTTTACGGCGATAGGACTTATCCTTCCCAAACCGACATTAGGCTGGGCTGAAACTGAACGCCGATCTTTGTCATTTTATCATACCCATACAGGAGAAAAATTAGATATTTCCTATGGTTGTCCGGGATGCTATGACCCGGAGGCCCTGCGACGGATAAATTTCTTCCTTCGGGATTTCCGTACCGGTGATGTGCATCCCATCGATCCGAAATTACTGGACATTCTTTTTGATGTCCGACGCGGCCTTGGCCACCGCGGAACCTTTGAAGTGATTTCCGGCTATCGTTCACCTGAAACCAATCGCCGGTTATGTGCACGCAGTTCCGGGGTCGCTAAACATAGCCTGCATATGGCAGGTAAGGCCATTGATATCCGATTAACCGGTGTGCGGACGAAAAAGATTCAACAATGTGCCCTGTCTTTAAAGCGCGGCGGCGTGGGGTATTATGCGGCCTCTAATTTTGTCCACCTTGATACCGG
>CAZURY010000222.1:0-4407 GCA_964623145.1 uncultured Desulfobulbus sp.
GTTACAGGTTTGAGGTAATGAAAACGCATAGTTATTTGCCCTGTGAGGAGTTACGTTGTTCCTTGTGTCGAGGCCGGCATCACCAGGTGGCATGATCTCACCCGTCAGCCCGGGTCAGTTCACATTCACGATCAGTAACAACCGCTCACGAACCCGACCATATTCATTTTTTATTTTCACCACCATCTCAAGTGGATCGCCTTTCTTTTCTCCTCTACCGATCATTTCAAGCTCTTCACAGAGGCGGGCCAGGTTTACGGCGCCGAGATTGGCGCTGCTGGATTTCAGCGAATGGGCATATTGCCAGAGGTTTTCCATATCTCCCCGGCCAGATGCCTCAAATATGGCCTGCATTATTTCCGGTGAATTTTTCAAATAGACCTCAATAAGTCGTTTAATGATATCCGGCTGCTCTGACTGCTGAATACTGCGATAATTATCAAGAACACTCTCATCAACAGCCTCCAACGAACTGCTTGAATTTTCGGTTTGTTCTTCATCAGCTTGTCGAGTGTTACCAGTCTTCCGGGGGAGCCATTTTTCCAGTATGGAATAGAGCTGTTTTTCGGTAAACGGTTTAGAGAGATAATCATCCATACCAACGGCCAGACAATGCTCACGGTCACCTTTCATGGCATGCGCGGTAAGGGCTATAACCGGTACACGGGGAGAACCTGACTCTTCTTCCAGCTGCCTTATCCTGCCGGTGGCCTCGTAGCCGTCCATGAGCGGCATCTGGCAATCCATAAAAACAAGATCATATGAATTATTCGTAAAAGCAGTAACAGCTTCCCGGCCATTATCAACCAGGTCAACCTTCAAACCCGCCTGTTCAAGCATTCCACGGGCAACAATCTGATTGGTTGCATTGTCTTCAGCAACAAGAACGTTGGCAGCAAACTGCAATGATCCATCAGCAACCGGCAAGTCCTCCGAGGCAGCAAGCGATTCCTCAGCGCTGCCAATGGGAAAAACAGCAGTAAACCAGAAAACGGAACCCGCACCTTCCTTGCTCTCCACACCTATGTCTCCACCCATCAACCGGACTAACTGACGACATATTGCCAGCCCCAAACCGGTGCCTCCGAATTTACGGGTTGTGGAACCATCGGCCTGGGAAAAAGCGGAAAATATTTCCCGCTGTTTCTCCTGAGAAATACCTATACCGGAATCTCTGACTTCAAAACGAAGGAATATTTCATCATTATCTCCACTTTCTCCCGGAAAAACATTGAGAGAAACGTCGCCATTACGGGTGAATTTAAGCGCATTGCCAAGTAGATTCATCAGGATCTGCCGCAGTCTTCCGGGATCCCCAATAACATAGGCAGGTACAGAGGCCTGGACAAAGCAGGCAAGACGCACATTTTTTTCAGAAGCACGATTGGAAAAGAGATCTATCGTCTCCTCAGTTAATTCCCGAAGATTAAAATGGATATGTTCCAGCTTAAGCTTGCCGGCCTCAATTTTGGAAAAGTCAAGAATATCATTGATCAGGTTCAGCAGTGACTCGCCTGAACGAAATATTGTCTGAACAAAGGCACGTTGCTTATCGTCCAGCGACGTCTTCAATAAAAGCGTGGCAATGCCGAGAACCCCGTTCATCGGCGTGCGGATCTCGTGGCTCATCTGGGCAAGAAACTGCGATTTTGCCCTGTTGGCATTCTCCGCCTCATGCTTGGCTACCAGCAACTGGGCATCTCGACGCTCAAGGTTGTCAAGCATGGAATTGATACCGGTGACCAGCACCCCGAGTTCATCATCAGAAATCTTTTCAGCCCTTATGGAAAAGTCTCCCTGTCGACGGATATTTTCCATGGTATCGGCGAGGGAAAGAATAGGGCTGGAAATAAATCTGTTAAGGATACGTGAAAGTAACAGGGCCAGCAGCAGGGTCGCTGCCAGGATACCGCTGACCACAAAAAAGAGGCGGTAGAGAATTGCCCGGAACGCATGGGTATCGGAAACCAGAATAAGGGTGCCGAGCAGTTTTCCACCTTTGACTATGGGTGTCGTCAGATCGATGTAATTGATTTCAACCAGATAACCGCTCTCTCCAAGCCTGACTTGCTTATTCGTGATGTCACTCGACAGTTCCGCAAACTCGTCAGCAGTTACCGACGGTGCACGATAGACGGCAAACAGGCTGCCTGTTGCCCTGTATATACGAGCCTGCAGAATATGGGGCCTGGCGCTTAACGAGGCAAGAACCTCGCCGCCGGTTTCCGAATCCATGAATTCAAGCGGCGCCTGGACATTTATCGCCAGAACCCTGGCCAGTCCGGATAAATCCTCAAGAACGGATTTACGGGCGGAAACAAGTTCCGATACAATAAAAAAACCCGACGCCATCAGGGAAACAGCCAGACAACTGACAATAATAATAATCGTCAGTTTTCTATGTATGGAAAGGTCGCGAAACTGGGCCAAAACCATCAACTCCTGGTTCTTGATAAAGGGCCGGGGCATACATACGGATGGTTACCGTATGGCATGGGCAACCTTGAGCAATTTTGAACTGATTTCAAGGCCGACCATATCACAGTTTTTCTTATTGATATCAAAACGGATTCTCTTCCCTATCCTGATAAAATTTATCATGCCTCCTTTATCAAGAAAGTCCGGAAAATTTCCCACCAGCAGAATCGGTTTCCCGTGAGAAGCCTGTAAAACATCATTCATCCGATCCATGGCCGACGGCGCCACAAAGGCCATATTACAGATCGCCAGCATGGAAAGATCGTTATATCGCCTGATTTCCACGTGTCGACCGCCTGTCGTATAGGACCGGGCAATAGTGTCAATGATTGATCCGAAAGGATCGCGTCCGAAAATTCCGATAATGATGGGGGCATCCGGACTGGAAAAAGTTCCAGGAGGCCATTTAATATATGAGCTGAATTTTACGAGAAAGGCTGCCTGGATTTCCAAAGCTCCGGCTGCCTGCACTTCCCCATGCATGGAAACGGGGGTAGCCTGCAGGAAGAGACAAAGACTGATGGCAACAAGCAGCTTACGCATTATTGGTGACTCGAAAACCGGCAAGCTAAAAGGTCATTGTTAGTTTTGAATAAAAAATCCGAGGGATATCACTGGCAAGAATTCCATCCATGGTGTCGTTAAACTCCTGATGTGAATCATCAAAGAGATTGTTGACGCCTGCAACAACGGTTACTTTTTCCAGGGGATGCCAGCTTATATTGAGATCCACCCGCGTATGACTGCCGATCTTCAGCCCGTCCAGTGAACCGACAGCGTATAGTGTTGTATTCATTTCAAAGTTATGGGGAAGATCCATGTAGGAGGTGAGAGAGAACAGTTGATGTGCATTTTGGTCCTCTTCAAATCCCTGACGGGCCTCCAGGGAATTACCAATCTCAAGAGTATGCAAATGAAACCAGGTATACCCTCCCATCAGACGCCACCAATCGGTCAGGCTCCAGCTGCAGCTGATTTCAGCGCCATAGGTCTCTGCGTCCCGCGCCCCCTCCACCCGAACAGGAAGGATCAGCCGTCCACCGGTACTGGAAAATTCCGGAAAGGGAGCGCCGCCGGGAATGCCGGCAATAAGATCGTTGTATTTATTATAGTAGAGGCTGATGTCTATAAACAGATCCTCCGACATTCTTCCCCGATAGCCTGTTTCATACGAATATACCTTTTCCGACTCCAGGCCGTCATTACCGACGAGACGGATAAAGGTCATCAATCCATTTATCGGCGGAGCCATTGAACCGATATTAATCTGGCCATCACGCTCAAGACGGGATGGGGTTCGGACGGATCTTGATATGGCCGCCCAAACGGAATGATCATCGCTGATGCTCCAGAGTATTCTGGCGCTCGGCTGCCATTCAAAACCCGTATAATCATTATGCTCCACTTTGGAGCCCAGGGTCAACTCCCCCCGGGCATCGGCAAATTTAAGCCGTCCCTGGAGAAAACCGGAAAAGAGATCATTTTTCCTTACCTGCGGATTCATGGCATAGGAATATATGCCGGGGATAGTCTCCTTGCCGGCTGTATCACTTCTTGTATACCGATATCCGAGGCCATAGAGAATTTCCAGGGAACCAGATACATCCAATCGGTGTTGAAAATCTAAATCAACGGTATCAAGCGTTTCATCAACAAAAAACTCATCGCGTTCAATGTGATCATAATAGGCTTGAAAGGTTATTTCAGATCGCCTGGAAAAAATGCGATTCCAGCGGCCCAGCAGATTGCCGCCGGCAACAGGCGCATCGGTAGCGGCAAAGGTAAGAAACGGCGGCGTCGGACTGACATATTTAACAGCCTCACCTGACTTACCGTCATAAATATCTCCCTGTAAGGTCAGCTTGTTGGTCGCCGAAACATTCATATCCATACGGAAGCCGCCCCTACCCTGATGCCAATCATCAGCAG
>CAZURY010000223.1:0-4401 GCA_964623145.1 uncultured Desulfobulbus sp.
TTACAGGTCTGAGGAAATGAAAACGCATAGTTATTTGCCCTGTGAGGAGTTACATGCAATCGGGATCGGTGATGGTTGACAACAGGGGAAAAGGGGGAAAACGAGGGATCCGGGAGGCTGCAGGTCGGCTGAATCAGGTACTTCCCGCTCTCCTGGCATGTGCCTTGCCGCTTTCCACCTCAGCGGTGAGTATACTGGCCCTGGCTGTTTTTTTCCTGTGGCTGGTTGAAGGAAATTTCAGGAAAAAACTGCGTGTGATTCTTGCCAACCCGGTTGCGGTTGCAGTTTTGGCTTATCTCTGCATTCTTGCTCTCGGCGTACTTTGGAGCCCGGATATCCGGGCCGGACTTTATGTCCTGCAGGCTCGATGGAAAATCGCCCTGCTGGCAGTGTTTTTAACAGCAATTAATACGCATCGTCGCTCTCTCTATATATCCGGTTTTCTGGTCGGCCTGGTCGTTGCCATGCTTATGACCTATCTGGCCTGGTTCGGTATTCTTCACTACAGCGATATATCCGAGCAGCATCTGACCCATAATACGTTTCATGTGGTTTATAATCCTCTGTTGGCCTTTGGGATCTATCTGGTCCTGCACGAGGCTATTTGGAGGAAAACAGGCATGAAAATGCGCTTTGGTCTGTTTGGGCTGGCCGCCGGTATGATTTTTAATATGTTTATTACCGAGGGGCGCGCCGGCCAATTGGTATTTTTTGTGCTCATGGGCCTGCTTCTGATTCAGATTTTTTCTAAAACCGGCTGGAAAGCCGTTGCTGCGGCCTGTCTACTGGTTCCGGTCATGTTTTTCGCCGGCTATGGTTTGAGTCCGGTTTTTAAAAATCGTGTGGATACCGCCCGTCAGGAGATCGTCAGTTTTCAAGAAAATCCAAATACCTCGGTCGGTCAGCGGCTGCAATTTTGGTGTAACTCCTGGCGGATTATCCGGAAGCATCCCCTGCTCGGCGTGGGAACCGGCGGTTTTCAAACATCGTATGCACGGATAAATCATGAAAACAGTCCAGGTTGCATTGCCACGGATAATCCCCATAATCAATATGTATTGGTGGCCGCAATGGTAGGTATACCCGGGATAGTTGCCCTGTTGATGATTTTTATTACCATGTTTCGTCAGGCATGGAGCAGCCATGATCACTGGCGGCGCATTCGTTTTGCCTTTCCCTTGTTTTTTCTTACCATCATGTTGACCGAGTCTTACTTGAAGGTTTATGAAACAGGATTTTTTTTCTCGCTTTTTGGCGCTGTTTTCTATGCTCTGCCGCTGGATAAAAGAACAGGTGGCTCTGAAAAGCCCGGTAGGGTGGAATCAGTGAGATGACTTGCCCTGTTTGTGGTCATGAAAAATATTTTGTAACATACTGTAATCTCGGGATATTACTGCTATTCTCCCATGGAAAGGGAACCGGCTGATGTCATCAATCTCCATTATTATCGTTAATTATAATACCGGTGATCTGCTGATTCATTGCCTGGAGTCTATTCGAAAACAGAACGATCCAAGTTGTCAGGTTATCATAGTGGATAATGCGTCGGTTGATGACAGCATTGCAGGTCTACGTAGTAATTATAGCGAGGTACAACTCATTGCCAATAAAAGCAATCTTGGCTTTGCGGCGGCAAACAACCAGGCTCTTGGCGGAACCAGTGATGATCTGCTTTTTTTTCTCAATCCGGATACGGAATTGCAGCCCGGATGTCTTAAGGCTGTCAGAGAGTTTATGGCTTGTCATCCGGAGGTCGGCATGGCTGGTCCCGCCATTTATAATGCGGACGGGAGTCCTCATGATTCCATGGAATATAGTTATCCGGGGAGTCGTTATGGCGGCAGGCAGTTTGATAATCTTCCCGGTGAGATAGCCTGGATCCTGGGTGCGGCCATGATTGCTCGCAGAGAGGTCATTGAAGCGGTACAGGGATTTGATGAACGTTTTTTTCTCTATGCCGAAGATATAGACCTTTGTCTGCAAATTCGCAAACAGGGGTGGCCGCTCGGCTTTATTGCCGATGCCGGGGTAATGCATATAGAAGGACAGAGTGAAAAAAAAGCTCCCTTTGCCGATGTGATGGAGCGAAAGGTTTATTCTGAATTACTTTTCCTCAACAAGTATTATGAGCTTGATGTTGTGCGAAAAATAATACGCGTTCGTTTGCTGGAAGCCTGGTGGCGGATTTCTTGTTTGCGGATTAAGGATGTTTTTTTCGGACTGACTGTTGAAAACAGGAAGAAACTGACCAGGTATTTGGTTGTTGCAGAGGTGTATGGGCAAGCAGAGGGGGTAAGGAACAGGTGAAGGTCGCCATTATTCATAATCAGCTGCGTAGCAGTGGGGGTATGGAGTCTTACATGCTGGCCTTAATCCGTGGTTTTTGTGCAGCCGGCGATGAGGTTCATATATATACGTATGAGGTGGATAAGAAGCTGGCGGCCCGACTCAACTGTACTCTTCATAAGATACACCTGTTTTTTTTACCGAGGAGATGGAAAAAATATTGTTTTCTCTTCTGGTGTAATAGAAATTTTCATCGGGATGCATATGACCTTTCCCTTGCTTTGACGAGAACTGCAGGCGCCCATGTCGCCGTTGTGGGAGGGGTCCATCCTGCCTCTGTAAAATCGCGTCATAAAAAGGGTCATTTTCTGCGTCGTTTCCACGATCGGATGGAAACACGATTTGAACGCACCATGTTCATGGAGTGTCCGGCAATCCTGGCTCATTCCAGAGGCATCTCCGAAGAGATCAAAATGTATTATCCTGATATGGATTCGGATAAAATATCGGTAAGATATCCACCTGTTGACACGGATTTTTTTTCCCGGGTTTCAGGTGAAGTTCTCTATAAAGTGCGAGAAAAGTATCAAGTTGATCCTGGAAAAATGACCTTGCTTTTCCCATCCAAGGGGCATCGTCGAAAAGGACTGTCAGAGCTGTTGGCCGCTTTTGACATGCTCGATCAGGAGAGTTTCGAGCTTCTCATTGTTGGAGAAAAGATACAAGGATTTCGGAGTATTCCGCCAAATGTCCGCTACCTTGGATATGTTGAAAATTTGTCTGCGCTTTATGGCGCTGTTGATTATACTGTTTTGCCGTCCCGGTATGAACCCTTTGGGCTGGCAGTGGTGGAATCCCTGCATTGCGGCACACCGGTACTGGTTACCAGACAGGTG
This sequence comes from uncultured Desulfobulbus sp., assembly GCA_964623145.1. Taxonomy (GTDB): domain Bacteria; phylum Desulfobacterota; class Desulfobulbia; order Desulfobulbales; family Desulfobulbaceae; genus DRLX01. Next base: position 3,183 of record CAZURY010000223.1, read on the forward strand.
GGGGCTGCTGAGATTCTTGGCCCGGAGGAAGGTGTGGTGCTTGAAACCAATGGCGCCCGGGATATTGCCGATGCCATCACTCAATTGGAAAAGAAGAAGGTCGCACCTGGTTTTGTTCATCGTCATGGGTTAAGTATCACCAGGCACATAGAGGAATTGAAGACCTTGGCCGGTTTCCCGGCGCCGCTGTAAAACAGGGAAAGTATGAGTGTGGATTATAAGAAAATATTGATAATCAAACCCAGTGCTTTAGGAGATATCGTCCATACTCTGCCATTTCTTGCGGCTGTTCATGATCGATTTCCGGAGGCGGAGATTCACTGGGTTGTCGCCCGTGGGCTGCACCGGTTTCTTGAGGATCATCCCATGATTACCAAACTCTGGATCATGGACAAGGATAAGTGGAAAAAGATTGCTCGTTTGCATCGGTCCGTACCGGAAATACTTTCTTTTGGCAAAGCTCTTTCCGCCGAGCGGTTTGATGTCAGCATTGATCTGTCCGGATTGTTGCGCAGTGGACTGATTACCTGGGCAGCCGGTGCAAGAGATCGACTTGGGTTCTCCGATTCCGATGAGGGCAGTCCTTTTTTTTATACCCATAAGATCAAAGGCGGCAGGAACATTCATGCCATTGATCGATATCTTAAACTGGCCGGCTTGATGGGCTGCGATGTATCAACGGTGACCTACCCCATGCCTCCCTTCCCGGGCAATGTGTCGAACTTTTCCTTTTTGCCTGAACAGTTCTGTGTTATTGCTCCATCTGCGGGTAAGGAAGCCAATCGATGGCCTGCAGATCGCTTTGGGCAGCTGGCCGCTGCGCTTCCGATTCGGTCGGTTGTCATCAGTAACAGCGCTGATGCACCGCTGGTTGACGAGGTGGTTGCCGCCGGCAAAGGAAAGGCTGTCTCAATGGCCGGAAAGACCGATTTAAAAGAACTGGTGGCGTTGATCTCGCGAGCAAGTTTTTTTATCTCGAACGATACCGGGCCAATGCATATTGCCGCAGCGCTGAATATACCGGTATTTGCCCTTTTTGGCCCGGCAAATCCGACGAGAACCGGCCCATACGGCAATTTCCATACGATACTTAGAAAAGAAATCTCCTGTTCCCCCTGCTATCGGAAAAAACCATGTACCCATTGGAGCTGCATGGAAGAACTTTCTGTTGCCGAGGTAAGGGCAACCATTCTCTCAAATATTGACCGGAATGGCTGCT
>CAZURY010000224.1:0-4380 GCA_964623145.1 uncultured Desulfobulbus sp.
TTTTTACCGGATGTCAGTTATTCATCAAAAAGGTCATATCTGTGTAATCCTCAAATTTATCTTCACAGCTGTATAAAAAAAGTTATTAATCTTTTCCATTAAGAATCTATTCTTATACAATACTGACATATATGCCAAGAACTTTATTGTTATTGATAAGCATTACCCTTAACTGAAATTATAATCATTCCAGAATAAAAAGCAGAAGAGATTGTCAAGTCAAGCGTCGGCGACACAGTACTGCCGGCTCTGAAATACCCTTGCAAGCTCTCTTTTCAAAGGAATACTGAAGAGCAGGTCATCATGGTTGTACCCGGAAAATTGCTCCATTGCCGCCAGGCAACGGATATGGTTGCGAAGTCGGGCCACGTGCAGAGGAGCGACGATTTCATCATCACAGGAATTATAGACAAAAACAGGGACGGTTATTTTTTCGGCGAAATCAATGGTATCAAATTTATAGCGAATAAAAAGTTCAGGAACAAAAAAAGCTTTTGCCTGAATGAGTGAACGTACCGAATCAAACGGCGCCACCAGGACCACCCAGATCGGCTTTCTCTGTGATGCAACATAGGCTGCAATGGAGGAGCCAAGGCTGAAACCCATCAAAGCGATCTTGTTATATCTGCTGACCAGCCGGTCATAGACAAAAAGACTGTCGGCAAGGACATTTTTTTCCGTAGCCCTGCCCTGACTTTTTCCATAGCCACGGTAGTTAAAAGCAACCCATCGCACATCGGGATATTCACAGGATAATTTTTCTACCAGACCGACGCTGTCCTGTTCTTTACCACCAAGGTAAAAGATGGTTAACGATGCATGCGCAGGTTCATAGGTTATTCCCTCGATCTCTACGCCGGGCGCAACCTGCAACTGATGCAGATGATACCTGTCGGCATGGTCCCGGAACCGGGATCTATTGGGGTAATACGTTGGCGAGAAGACAAAATGCCGTTGGGGAAAATAGAATAAAAAAAATAAAAAGAGCAGCAGGAAAACACCCCATAATACCCACACTGTCATCACTTATCTTCCTTGTCGACAGGGAGGACGAGAGACATCCCCTGATACTCAATCGGAGTACAGTTCAGTCTCAAGCAACTCATACCGCGTACACGTATAAATTGTGGTTTTTCCGTTTAAGGTCATCCGGTACGACCGATCACTGCCATCATTCTCCTTTACTTCACCACCTGCATCTTTTACCGCCCTGGCAATTGCCCTGAGGTGTCGTATACAGCCGTGCAGATCAAAGGAGTACGGCGAGGAACGGTTGTGATATTTCGCGGCCGGAGCGGAAGAAGCCATGATGGCGATTATCACGGCGCTCAACAATACTCTTTTCATATTGCCCCCTTATTGCCGCTGCCCGAGTGGCTCAAACGTACATCCCGTCAAACCACAGTATTGCCCGGTATATTCGGCCTTGGGACGATAGAGAGCAGGTTTTACCTGGGCTTCACCGGTCTTTTCTTCAATAATGTGAGCGGACCAGCCGGCCACCCGTGAAATGGCAAAAACAGGGGTCATCAAATCCGAAGGGATTCCCAACAGGTGATACACGGAGGCACTGTAAAAATCCACGTTTGGTTTTATCTTGCTTTTGCCGCGCCTTTCAAACTCTGCCAAGGCCGCCTGCTCAATCTGCATGGAGAGTTCAACCAGTTCTTCCCTGCCGAGTTCTCTACCCAGTTGCACGGCCATCTTCTTTAAAAATCTCGCTCGCGGGTCCATGGTTTTATACACGGCATGCCCCATGCCCATAATCCGCTGACCATTGTCAAGTTGCCTTTTGACCCAGCCGTCGATATCTTTCTCATTTTTCAAAGAGCGCAGCATTTTCATGACCTGGGCATTGGCCCCGCCATGCAGGCTTCCGGAAAGCGCTCCAATGCCTGCTGCAACGCCGGCATAAATATGTGCCCTGGTCGAGACGACCTGACGACAGGAAAAGGTCGATGCGTTAAATGTATGATCGGCATGGAGAACCAGACAGGTATCCAGTACATGGGCCATCTCCTCGGAAGGCTTTTCTTCCTGGAGCTGCCAGAGGAAATTGGCCGCATGGGATAATGAATCGTCTGATGCCAGGGGTTCAAGCCCCTGCCTGATACGATGCCAGGCGGCAATCAGTACCGGCAGCCTGGCAATGAGTCGTATCGCCTTTCTCATATTGGCTTCCCGGCTGTCATCGGCAAGCTCAGGATCACCCATGGCCAAAAGAGGAATCCCGGCCTGCAGCACATCCATGGGATTGGCATTTATGGGAAATTGTTTAAAAGAATCAAATACAAACGAAGGCAATGTTGTTCTCGCCTTCGTTAGTTGATCTTCAAACTCATCAAGTTGCCTGCTATTTGGCAGGGTTCCATACAGAAGCAGGTACACTGTTTCAGGAAAAGTAGCATTTTCAGCTAGATCTTCAATGCGGTACCCCCGATAAACAAGCACTCCTTTATCACCATCAATGAAGCTTACCCTCGTATCTGCGACAATAACCCCTCTCAGCCCGATATTTTTTACATTGATTGGTTCAGTCATCCCGGCCTCCTCTCTGTGTTGCTTCTTAACGTATGGAAAGCACCTTCCAGGGCTTTGACTCTTGGGTATCTTTACCCTTTGCTGAGGCCGTGGTCTGAAAATCCGGTCAACCATCGGAAACAACTACTGCAACAAGATAGATCAGACTCCACGACAAAAAAACAGTAACACTGAACAAAGATACCACAGTGTGTTTCTTTTAAGATAAGTATTATTTTCTATTTGTGCTGAAAAAAAAGAAGAAGGCGACAAGCAAAAAGCATGACGGGCTTGTTTTCCTTGTCAGTCAACATCTCATCCCGTCTCTAAAAACACAAAAACGGAATCTCAGTTTAGGAGGTCCTAAGTTGAGCGATTTTCATTTCGCCCCAATATGCAGGTTTTGTACCGTTTCATTATAGTTAAGCGAGCCTGCGAGAAGCCGGACAGAGTGAAACGCTCAATCAAGGGATGAACTACTCTTTCTGGGGCGGGAGACGGGCTGCAGCGGACGTTTTTCGGCCGGTGATAATATAGAGCAAAACAGCCCCGGACAGCAGGTAGCCAAACATCTCAACATTTTTGGTTTTAAGGATAAAAACCAAAATCACGGTAACCAGGGCGCTGGCCATAAAAAAAACCGGCTTGGGCATCTGTTTGAGCATAACCCTGCCAAAATGAGTGAACCGTATGTGACTTATCATAAGCCCGACCGAGATCATTGCAATAACGGACAACAGATTCGGCGGGGCAACCAGTGAAGCGCCAAGTACAATCATGGCTCCGGCCGGACTTGGCAGACCGTTAAAAATTCCATCCGGCAGATCTTCCCGGTTTTTATCCACTGCCACAAAACGAACCAGCCTGAATGCCACTCCGCCGATAAAGATGAGTCCAAACAGCCATGACAGGGTACCTCCGGCCCTGGTAATGATATAGGCTGGAGCCAGACCGAAACTGACGAAATCAGCTATATCATCCAGATAGGGACCATATTTAGTACCACCATGTTTCTCGGCCATCCTGCCGTCAAATAGATCAAAAAGCTGTCCGGCGATGATTACCATGATCGCCTGAGCAAGATGACCACGAAAGGTGAACACAAGACTTGCTATGCCGCAAAAAAAATTGAGGGTCGAAAGAATATCGGCGTAAAGCCGATTGGGAACGAATTTAAAGACGATGGAGGCTGTGGCAAGAATAATACAGGCAATAAGAATTTCATCACCTATATTTATGACGTTGGGATTTTTGTCCAGCAAGGTGCAGAAAACCACAAGGGCGAAACAGATTATGGCCTTGATCTTGCCAAAGTTATTTGCCGCTCCGGATGATTGAATGAGTTTCAGTATATGCCTGACCAGAAACTGACCGGCAAGCTCAAGAGCAACCAGCATCCATACCAGCCTGGACGAAAGAATACCTGTATGGGCAAATCCAAGAAGGGGCGGCAGATAGGTGAGCTTATCACACATGGGATCTAACCACTCCCCCCATGTTGAAACAAGATTGCAGTTTCTTGCCACCAGGCCGTCCACACCATCAAGCACTGCGGCCAGAGAAAAAATTATGATTGCAGCTGATTGTAATCCTATAAAAAAATAAAGAACATACGCGATAATCGCCATGGCCGCCCGCCAGTAACAAATGGCGTTGGGATGGAGAATCTGTTGATGTGCCAGGATGTACTCCTGCACGGATTTTCTGCGGACCATCCTGAAGCACCAGTAATAAAAAACAAGACCGATGGCCGCAGCCAATATAATGACCAGTAATCTTTCCATGGAAAAGCTCGGTGGTAGATAAATTAAACGTTGGCGACACTGACAGAAAAGAATACCCAATTTGACAGGTGAAGGA
>CAZURY010000225.1:0-4379 GCA_964623145.1 uncultured Desulfobulbus sp.
CAATCAATCGGCCATGGTTTCAGCTATCTTTGACAGTATTTTTTTCAGGGTATACGGTTTTTGAACAAATCCGGCAAGCCCCTTGCCCGCGAAGCGATTAGTTGCCGTCTGCTCATTATAGCCCGACGATAAAAGTACCTTTACCTCCGGTTTGATACGGCGCATTTCGGTAAAGGCTTCCTCGCCTCCCATCCGCGGCATTTTCATATCCAGCAGAACACAGTCGATTATATCCTTATTCTGTTCCAACTTGGTTATTGCATCAACACCGTCTTCCGCCAGAATCACCTCGTATCCACCTGATTTCAACATGGCGGCGGCTACATTGCGCAGCATTTTTTCATCATCAACGACCAGAATGGTACCGCTTGCCTGCATTGGCTGCTCAGCCGGATCGTGCATTGTAGTCAGACTGACGGGCGCGAGGCCGCCAACAGCCGGAAACAAAACTTTTATTGTTGTTCCTTTGCCCACCTCGGAATATACCTTTATCGTTCCATGATGCCCTCGAATAATGCCAAGAATAGCGCTCATACCAAGCCCGCGTCCGGTAAACTTGGTGGTAAAAAATGGTTCGAATAAACGCTCTCGCACCAGACTGTTCATACCGCAGCCCGTGTCGGAAACCTCAAGCCAGACATAAGGGCCGGGCTTGAGAATTTCTTCCTCAACATAACTTGAACGGAGATAATCCACATCGGCATCCACCTGGCCCGTGGCGATTACAATGGTGCCGTTCCGATCACCGATGGCCTCATTGGCATTGATGACCAGATTCATGATAACCTGCTGTAACTGTGCCGTATCAGCTTTGACGGTGGGCAGTACAGGCGTCAGCTCATAGCGCATGGAAACTTTTTTACTAATTGATATCTCCAGCAGCTGGATCATCTCTTCAACCAACTCGGAAAGATTGATTGGCTGAACAACAAATTTCCCCTTGCCGGAATAAGCCAGCATCTGATTGCAGAGATTAGCCGCACGATGACTTGTCTCCTCAATATTTTTCAAACTGCCGGCTATGGGATCTCTGGAGGTTATGGTGCTTCGGGCCAACGATACATTTCCCATGATGATCCCGAGCAGATTATTGAAGTCATGGGCAATCCCCCCGGCAAGCACCCCCAGCGATTCCAGACGTTGCACATGGGCCATCTTTTCCTGCCGCCTTCTCTCTTCGGAAATATCCCTGTCAACAACAATCTGCCAACGGGTATCTCCCTGGTTGTCGAATACAGGAGAAATACGACGAGCCACCAATGGTTTTTTCTTGTTTTTTCTAAGAAGGACTTCTCCACACCAGGCCTCACCACGCAAAATGGTCGAATGTATTTCATTGTAAAGCGCATCTCCCTGACGACCGCCACGCAACTCTGCAATCTGGAGTCCTTTCAGTTTGTCGTGGTCAATCCCGTGCAGCTCTGCCGAGGCCGGATTGGCAAGAAGAACAAATCCATCCGCATCAAGGACCATTGTCGGTTCCGTGCTCTGCTCTATGGCCGCTCTCAACAGGCTGTTCTCCCGTTCCGCAGCAACACGCTTGCTCACATCCCGGATAATCATCATGATTACCGGGTCACCATCAACATCTTCAATCAGCAGGGACCGGGTTTCACCCAGAAATTCACTTCCATCCATGCGCACCAGCCGTATCAGTACGGATGTCTCATTTTTTATTCCTGCTGATTGACAACAGGAATCCGGCATTTTATCACGATCATCGGGATGGACACGATCTTCAATTAAAGAACCTATCAGCTCATCAGCTGAATCAGCGCCAAATGCCTGCACCATGGCAGGATTCACCATCAACCAGCGGCCATCCCGACAGAGCCCCACGCCGTCAGGTATTACTTCGATCAGCCGTCGGTAGCGTCGTTCGGATTTCTTAAGACGATCATCCGCCTCTTTCCACCAGGTAATATCCTCATGGATAGCCACAACATGGGTAACCGCGCCAGTATCATCTCTCAGGGGAAAAAGATTGGCTCGAAGCCACAATGAATGTGCCGATTTATCGTCGTCATCCGATTGAACCGTATAGAGATGAGCATCGACATGAACCTGTTCTCCGGCAAAGGCACGCCGGATCGCCTGCATCCGGCCACTTTCTTTGAGTTGTTCGTCATGCAAAACATTGTAGTCGGCAAGATCGCTGAAACGTGAATGCCAGAGTTTCTCCCAGGCCGGGTTCACCAGCAGGCAGGTGCCGTCGGCACGAAAAATCTGGATACTGATGGGTGCCTGATGAACCAGGGCAAAAAAACGCTTTTCGCTGGTATGCAGTTGCCGGGATCGCTGTACAATTTCACTGGTCAGCCTGCGGGTCCGCTCATCATTTATCCGGCACAAATAAAGAGACCTGTGCAGGTTGCCCATCACCGGACTCAAGGCCTCCGTCCATGGCAGGGTGTAGTCGGGACCCCGTCTGGAGAGCAGCAAAATCAGATTTTCATCATCTACCCGTAATACCAGGGCGCTGCACCAGTCATCCCCAACCTGCAGGAGCCGTAGCCTTTTCTCATCCGTAAGCCAGCATGACGAAAGATTACCGGGCCATTTTTCTCCGAGTTGATGCTGCCGAACTCGCAAGCCGATTGCCATGCGGATAGTCCAGCGATTTTCTTCACTACCGAGCCATAGGGATACGGGCAGCCCGGTATGAAACATAAGACGCTGCATAATCCGTTTCATAAGCGGTTTTTCACTGACTTCCGCGCCAATAGCTCCACTAAGGTCATAAAGAATGGGATAAAGACGTTCTGTTTTCATTGGGCGTATCGGAAGGCGACGATGGTGGCATTGTGGAATAATGGATACTGATCCCTGCCTGTGGTGCCTATTTCACCAAGAGACAAGGCGCCATGGCAGGGGCCGCCGGTTACCTTGCCCAGAAGATCCAGCTCTCTGACGCATCCCGGTTCACCAAGGTGCATGAAGCGACCGGTGCAGTAAAATATTATCGTCCTGGTCCAGTCGAGAGTTCGTATGCGATCGGAAAGTCGCTGCACTCCCTTCAGCAGACTGTCCGCCGGTGCATCCAGCACCTGAAGGATTGAATTCGCCGGCACCTCTCCAACACAATAGATACCCCCTTCACTGGTAAAATCAGATGGTATCCGAACCAGCAATTCACCATTGGCCCGCAGAATGCCAAAGGGATAATGGACCGCATAATCGTAAAAATTATCCCTGGTGATTTCAATGCCGAACTTTTTATGAACAAGTTTCCGATATTCCGACAATGCCGGCTGCCAGTTAATCGTTCGGATCAAATTGCCGTCACTGGCAGCGGCCTGAATGTTTTCATCGAGTTCACAATAGCCATGCTCAAGTATCCCACCATCGGAAATGGGCAGAAGAAGAGCGAGTACCCTGCCCCCTGCAAATTGATCATTTTCAAGCAGAGACGGCTGAGGAATCAGGGTGTTGCTACCCGCATTCACCCCGGCATAGGCATATTGATCGCCAAGCTCTCCATACATCTGCTCAAGTATTGTGCCGATATCAGGCACCATGGCGTCAAAAATTAAAAATAACGTTTTGCGTTTCTTTTGCCGTATGCCTGCCTTTTCCGGTCCATCTATCCGGGCAATCAAATGGTCAACAGCATTTTTCCTATCCAGAGGCTCGGAAAGATATCCCCTGGTTGCCTCAGGTAACGGCAGCAGGCACATTCCCTGCTTTACGATACGTCCATTTTCAATTAAACCCGGAAACATTGCACCGTAAAGCGTCACTTCATTTTCAGCGCATGATTTCTGCAGGAGAAGGATGGATTCCTTATCCTGTTCCGCGACCAGGGCCAGCATCGGCATGTTCCCATATTCCCGATGCCAATTACCCGTCTCCCTGGAAATGACTCTCTCGCAAGGATTTGCAAGAAATATACAGTCCGCTCCGCCATCGGCTTCCATATCAGTCCCCTCTTTATCGCTTAAGCCATACCCGCACACTAAACGATAATTAACGAAACTTCAACATCTTAGACCATAGATCATCTTTTATGATAAATATTCAGGAGATTGTCATTTCAAACCAATTGCCACTTTGTGTAATGCATCAACTCCAGATAACACGATCTCTAACATCATTGACCAGACTTCCCTGAACATTTTTACCGGCCCTGGACATTCCGGCAATACACCACGGACATACCCATGCTTGAGACAGACCTGACCTCCAACGTAACACTCGTACATCACGATACAAAAAACTTGACTTTTTTCTTGGCAATTACGGGAGAGTAAAATAGACGAACAGAGGAAACAACGAAAAGTGAACTACACAACAAACCCGACAAAAGACAGGGGCCGACTGATAAAAAAAATGGTGCTCCCGGCGTGATTCGAACACGCGGCACCAGGATTAGGAATCCT
>CAZURY010000226.1:0-4336 GCA_964623145.1 uncultured Desulfobulbus sp.
CTGCTTTGCGCCCGGAGCGGCCTCAGTGTACAGACATTTGTAGACCGATACGGCTGGCTTCATTTTCGTCGGCAGGAGGAACGGCTTCTCCTCTCTCTGAAAAGACGTTCATCCGTGGTCATTGCAACCGGAGGCGGGGCCGTTCTCCATGAACAGGCCTGGCGGAGTCTGCGTAAAAAGAGTATTGTATTCTGGTTGCATGCTGATTTTTCAACCATTGAAAAACGAATGCTGGCCGATGTTCAGAGTCCACGGCAGAGGCCGTCATTGACCGGCGGCGATTGTATCGAGGAGATACGGGAGATGCTCGTCATTCGGGAACCTCTGTACAGACAGGGATCGGACCACATTATTATTACCGATGATCGGCAGCCTCTTGCTCTTGTCAGGGAGATAGAGCAGGTACTGGCAGGAGAGGGGCCGTGCAGCCGTTATAGGTAACCTGTAAGAAGACCTTTTTTTTGTCCTGTGGCAAGGAGCAGAGCATGGCCCGGTGTTTCGGATAACCGGGTTGAGGAGAATAATTATGGCTGGAAATACCTTTGGCACCCTTTTTCGTGTAACTACCTGGGGAGAATCCCACGGAACGGCATTAGGGGCGGTCATTGACGGCTGTCCGCCGGGAATTGAACTTTGTGAGGAGATGATTCAGGCAGAGCTTGAACGAAGGCGTCCGGGGAAGGGTGGCGCCACCTCACCGCGTAAGGAACCCGACCGGGTGCGTATAATGTCGGGAACCTTCCGCCCCGATGACAGCAATTGTGAATTGACCACCGGTACGCCCATATCCCTGGTTATCATGAACAGGGATGCCCAATCCAAATCATACGGTCCGCTGCGGGATGTATTTCGTCCCGGGCATGGGGACATGACCTATCAGGCAAAGTATGGAATCCGCGATCACCGGGGCGGAGGCAGGGCTTCGGCCAGGGAAACGGCGGCCAGGGTGGCGGCCGGGGCCGTTGCCTCCAGGCTGCTGGCAAAATTTTCAATGGATGTCCAGGCGTACACTGTGGCGCTTGGCGGTATCCATACCGATAAACGTGACCTGGGAAAAATTGCTGAGAATCGGTTGTTTTGTCCGGATAATGAAGCGGCGACAGCGATGGAGGCGCGCATAGCCGAGGTGCGGAAACAGGGCGACAGCCTGGGCGGCATTGTCGAGGTTCGAGCCATCTGTCCGGCCGGACTGGGAGAACCGGTTTTTGATAAACTTGACGGTGAACTTGCCCGGGCTCTGATGTCTATTGGCGCAGTGAAGGGAGTGGAAATCGGCGCCGGCTTTAAGGCTGCGGCAATGCTTGGTTCGGAGAATAACGATCCGATCTCGCCGGAAGGTTTTTTGGGAAATAATTCCGGTGGAATCCTTGCCGGAATCAGCAATGGTGAACCGTTGATAATGAGGGTGGCTGTCAAGCCCATTCCCTCGATCCATAAAGAACAGAAAACCGTGGATATTCATAACGAGGCCCGAAGTATCAAGGTTGGCGGCCGGCACGACATTTCCGCTATCCCCCGAATTGTTCCGGTGTGCGAGGCAATGGTAAGGTTGACCCTGGCCGACCATCTGCTCAGGCAGCTGCCCCTGGAACAGGTTCGGGAAACTATACGCTCCTCCGTCCCGCAATGAAAAAGAAGAAAACTTCCACGCATGGCATCCGCAACCTGTGGATGGTCAGTCGGGAATATGATGGACTTGCCGGCGCCGGCGGAGTGAAAGATGTGTGCCGGCAGTTGGCGGAAACTCTTGTAAACGAGGCGGGCCTGGAGGTAACCGTTGTTCTGCCCTGTTATGGATTTATGGATGCCCGACGGCTTGGTTTTGTCCCCCTGCCGTTAACAGGTGAGCAGCACATGGAGGTTTGCGGCGCCTGGTCGCATAATGATTGTGTTCTTGAGATGGATTATCCCGATAAAGAGCGGCGGGAACAGGTTTCGTTTTTGGAGCAGCGGCGAAAGGGAGTTCGGGTGATTCTGGTTAAAGCCGAACGTTTTGCTGAAAAACATGGGGTGTATACTTATACAGCGGCAGAGGAGGCCAGGGAAAGCTGGAAGAAAAAGGGTAGTGGTCATTACGATTATTTCGCCATGAACATTCTTCTGCAAAAGGCCGCTCTTGCCGTAATGATCCATCTTGACAAGCGTCCGGATATTATCCACTGTCATGATGGACACGCGGCAACCCTTGCCGCCCTGATGCGGGAGCTTCCGGGACAGCGGCATTATTTTTGTCAAACAGGCGCAGTGGTCACCATCCATAACGCAGGAATCGGTTATCACCAGGAGATTGAAGACCTTCCCTTTGCCCATGCGCTTACCGGCTTACCGGCATCGGTCATTGAGAACGGCAGGCTGGGGAAACGGTTTGATCCCTTTGTCGCTGCCGCCGGGTATGCAGTTCTCAATACCGTCAGTGAAAATTATGCCAGAGAACTTCAGGAAACCCGTGAGGATGCCAGGACCGGATGGCTTGGGCATCATCTGCTGAAGATGGGCATTCGTCTGGCCGGAGTAACCAACGGGATCAATCCCGCTGATTTCAATCCGCTGGAGGCCGGGCATCTTGGTTTGGCGGCTCCTTTTAATCCCCGCAAGGGAGATCTGGCAGGTAAATACCTCTGTAAAAAGGATATCCTTGCCGCCTGCAGTGGTAAGGGGGCGTGGGATAATGTGGAGCAGACAGGGCAGTTGCAGGCAGAGAGCCGGCGACCTCTGTTCACCTTTATCGGCCGTATGACGGAGCAAAAAGGGGTGGATGTTTTACTGGCGAGTCTTGAGCTTCTTTCCCGGCAGTCCCGCCTGCAGTTGTTGCTGCTGGGTTCCGGGGATCCCGGGCTTGAGGATGCTCTAACGATGCTGGCCACCCGGAAAGATGATCGTTTTTCAGTTTGTTTTCTGAAGGGCTATGATCCTGTTCTGGCGAATCGGATCTATGCGGCAGGGGATTTTTTTCTCATTCCTTCCCTGTATGAACCCTGCGGGCTGACAGATTATATTGCCCAGCTGCTGGGCAATCTTCCTGTTGTGCACCTGGTCGGCGGTCTGGTTAAGGTGAAGGACGGCGAGACCGGTTTCGGCTATGTTGAGCATACGGCCTCGGCCCTGGCTGCGACCATGGAACGGGCAATGTCGCTTTTTGAACATGATCCCGAAAGAATTGGTATCATGCAGAGGGCAGCCGTGGACCGTATCTATAACCGGCATACATGGAAGCAGGCCATGGCCGGTTACCTTAATCTGTATGAGCAGGCGCAACATATGGTCTGTAGGGGCTGATATGGCCAAACAGTGTGTGTCTGCGTCTTCCGGCCCGGACGGAAAACATCGGAATTGGTTCGAGGGTCGACGAAATCATTTTATTCGTCAGGCGGTTGCCGATTTTTTTGGTTTTATCAACTCCTTTCATCAGCTCTACGCGGAATATCTTTGTTGCCGCAATCCTGCAGGGTCCAGGGGCGATATTGATCTCCTTGGACCGGAAACAAATGAGCATAGGTTAAAGATGTGGGACCGACTCTCCCGGATGATCGGTTCGGAAACCGATAAGGGGCAGCTCTGGGAATTAAAGGATATCTGCCATTTGATCTGGCCGGAACATGATCGGCGGCATAATGTTCACGGGGCGCTTGTCGACTGGCTGTTGGGCTCTGTCTTTCATGAGGCTATGAAGCTGAAGGAAAATATTTACCTGGTCAATACGTATGGCCCTGCAGCCCTGCGCCTTCGGGGATTGTCCTCGTCGTCATCCATTTGCCTGCCTGATGCGGCATCAGGCAGGCCCCGGTTGTCCACCATGGTTGATGTGGAGCTTTTGATTCAGAGGATTGGTGTTGATGTGCGACGGCAGATGGAACAAATTGGTATCCTTCTTGGACAGGCAACCTATATCCTGCGGATGATGATGCCCGAGATGGCCGCTAACCCGCTTGTTGTCCGTCTGCTGGTTGAAGAAGAGGAGAGGGTTCAGGCTCTCTGGGGAGAAGATACGGCTGCAGTGCTGGCGGATATGTTTGCCGGGTCGGCCGCCCGAGGGTTTTGTGCGGCGGCTCGCAGCTATCTGGCCGGTCAATGGTATTCCCAGGCCCTGGCCGCATATAATCGGGCAATTGCCTGTGATGAATGCTGCGAGGAGGCCCGGGAGAAAATTGCGGAAATTGAGGCCATGCCGGGCAACAAAGAGACGCATTGCAGGCCGATGCATGTACACCGGGGTATTGCCAATCCCGGTAAGCAGGGGTAAGCAAAAAGCAGAGACGCCGGGTCCCATCGGAACGGTTCCCGATTCGAAAACTATTCTGTGGAGGAGGGTGGAATGAGTATCAAGATAGGTATTAAT
>CAZURY010000227.1:0-4301 GCA_964623145.1 uncultured Desulfobulbus sp.
GGATTTCCGACCAACAGAATTCGGAAATGACGAAAAGGGGCAGACTACGGGAATGGCGTCTATTCGGTCATCCCCGAGGTAGTGCGTCATCCCCGAGTGTTGTTGTCGGGGACGGGCGTCCAGATAGAGGCTGGCCCAGGGGATACACGCTGGATTCCCGACCAACAGATTTCGGGAATGACAAAGTGGGGCAGACTGCGGGAAGGACGAAGAGGACAGACTTCGGGAATGATGGAATGAGGACAGACCACGGGATGACCAAAAACAGGGGAAAAAACAAACAGCGTCAAGAATGGACGGGGTTGAAATCAGTCGGCGGCAAGGCCGAACCGTTCGCGGATGGCCCGGACAACTTCCGGGTCGGCAAAGGCGATGCCGGCATGGTAGAGGGGGGCATTTTCCAGAGAGCGGCACCACTTAACCTCACCACGGCCGCGCAGGGGAACATCGGAAAAATCACCATTAAGAGAAAAAATAATTTCAACACCCTCTGGAAGAGCGCAGTACGATTCAAAACGGATACCGCCCGGACTAAGATCCACTGTGGTGGCAGCGTCATCGATAATCCGGCTGACATTATCCTGCTCCCACTCGGCCAGCCGAAAAGAAAATCGACCAGGTATGCGGGGAAAACGGCGATGGTTGACGCCACTATCCGTTACAGCGCCCCTGCCTGCACCGGCATGGGCGATAAACTGGGAACAGGAGAGAAAGTTTCCCCCTTCGCAGTAAATATCAACATGCTCCTGCACCGGCAGATACAGGCCGGAGTGGCTAAGCAGACAGTTACGGTCTCCCGCTGACCAATGAGGGCAATTATCAATTTTTTGTCGAGCCATTCGAACCTTTGATGGCGTCGTAAAAACTTCGATCTACTGTGTCGTGTGTTCTTTGCCGATTCTCAACATACTATATGCATAGTGAAGATCCACCACGGAACACTACTCCTTGTATATCTATGTTTTTACTTAACCATCTGATTGGTAGAATTTGATTTTTTACGAGTTCATCAACCTTTGACAGCCGTGAAAAAAGAAACTACATCCACCGCTTTCCAGCAGAGGTATGAGTCTGGAAACATAAAAGCTGTGTTTCGTCTATAATCACTAAAACATGAAAGATAAAGATTCAATAAACAAACTCCCCCACCAAATCTTTACCACAGAAAAAATACATGCAATTCCAGGTCCGGGACATAAAAAAAAGTCCCTTCATGGGGCTTGATGTACTATCTTTTCCCCTGTTTACGTTATTGCAAAGAATGGATTCCCGACTGACAGAGTTCGGGCATGACAAGTGGACAGTTGCCGGGAACGATGCGTAACCCGCCGGCCATCACTCCAGGACAGGCGGGAGTCCGGCGAGCACACAACGGAGAGTTGCGGGATAGCCATGAAGAAAAAAAGAGAAAAAAATGATGATCGATACTGCAGGTTGTCAGTGGCTGTACTGTGCCTCCCTTTTTATTTCCTTGGCAGAGAGATTATACCGTTTCATTTTATCATACAGCGCGGTTTTACCGATCTTCAACTCGGCTGCAGCCCTGGACACACTACCTTTGCATTTTACCAGGGCCTGGCGAATAAGCTCACCCTCAAATTCGGCAACAATACCCTTCAAGGGCTGAAAACCGATTTTTGCCTCAAAAGGCGCTGTCGGCCGGGAATTTCGGTCAGAATCCAGATTCTGGTCAAAAAACAAATCCTGTTCGGTTATGATCTTGTCCCTGGCCATGAGCACGGCCCGCTGGATCAGGTTTTCGAGTTCCCGCACATTGCCGGGCCAGTCGTGCTGAAGAAGGCGGTTGATAATCGACTGGGGGACAAAATCAATTTCTTTTTTAAACGCTGCCCGGTAATGCTTGACAAAATGAGACACCAGCTCGACAATATCCTCTTTGCGTTCCCGAAGCGGCGGAATATCGATATTGATTATATTGAGCCGATAATAGAGATCAAGCCGGAACCGCTTTTCTTTGACCGCCTCAGCCAGATCGACATTGGTGGCGGCAATCACCCGCACATCTATATGCACGGGTTCGGTTCCTCCGACTCGTACGACCTCGCCGTTCTGGAGAACCCTGAGCAGAGAAGCCTGCATTCGCGGGCTGATATCGCCTATTTCATCAAGAAAAATCGTGCCGCCGTCGACAATCTCAAATTTTCCCTTTTTCCTGGTGGTGGCGCCGGTAAAAGCGCCCTTTTCATACCCGAACAGGTCGCTCTCCAGGATGGAATCATTAATGGCATTGCAGTTGATCTTGAGAAAAGGTTTGGTATCACGGTTACTGCATGCCCGGACCAGGTTGGCCACCAGTTCTTTTCCGGTTCCTGATTCGCCGGTGATAAGGATGGTGGCATCGGATTTTGCCACCTGGTGAATCATCTCTCGCAGTTCACGCATGACCCGACTGCTGCCGACCATTCGATCGGCTTCATGATGGAAGCCCAACTGGGTCTTCAGGCTGTTGAGCTGCTTGGAAAGTCGCTTCCTGTTTGCCTCGCTCTCTTTCAGTTCATGGATCTTTTTTTGGAGAATAACCTCAATATTGGTATTAAACTCCAGAAGTTCACGCTCATGCTGTTTGCGAACCGAAACATTTCGCATGACAACCATAAAAAGCCGCTCGCCGGTATAGCCAAAAAACGGCACGATTGAGTATTCCACCGGCACGCCATGAATAACGATTTCTTTGAATTCGCGTAAGGAGATGGACTGTGCAGCGGAGTCATCCAAAGAAGAAGCGCATGGGCCGCATACCTGCTGCAGATCTTCACAACATGGACTGCCGCAGAGATCACCAAAGCATTCGCGGGCGCTCCGATTCTGATACTCTATAATAAAATCATGGCGCAGCAGAATGACCATCTCCGGCATGGCCTCCAATAAGGTCCGCCAGTTCCGAACCAGCCGATTAACCTCGTCCTGGCTTTTCTGCAGCTCGACGTGTAAATCCGTCATCAACGCTCCCCTTTTCCCCACCGCTCCCCCTGCAACAACTTCTTCCTTCAATATACTGTATGCTATTTAAAAAAAACCGGCAAAAAAATTTCCGATAAAACGGATTTATTACCTGAAACATACACTACATCTTCTTAATAATGGAAAAATCGGAAAAAGGAAATAGGTAGTTTTACCTATTTTTTCATGTTTTTCTGCCGGGTTTGCTCTGACAGAGCAGCAAGGAGCTTTCTATGGCCGGCGGGAAAAGGAAAATCCGATAATCCGGAAAAAGGAACCCAGGCATGGCGACAGGCAGCATGAAGGACCGGCTTACTACCACTTTTTTGCAGGAGACAGGTAAAGCCATGCAGGGTGACCCGGTACTTTGTATAGTGATGGACAACAGTGGCAAGGGGACGTAACCGAAAAACCGAAAATTCCGTCTCTTCAAGAACTTCCCTGCAAGCCGCCTGTTCAGGCGTTTCCCCCTCTTTGAGTCGTCCGCCCGGAAACTCCCAGAGGCTGCCCCATACATCATCGGCATGGCGCTGTTGAATATAATACAAACCATTATGGAGGATGATCCCGCAGGCCATTACGATTTCAATCTTCTTTATTTTTTTCCCCGGCACCGGCCGCTGAGAAACCATACCCCGCTGCCGGGAACGGCAGTGACCGGCCAGGGGACAGGATGGGCAGTCCGGATTTACCGGCCTGCAAACCAGGGCTCCGAATTCCATCAACGCCTGATTAAAGAAACGACCATTATCACGCGGCAGCAGTCTTTCGGCAAACTTTTGCAATATCTTTGGAGCCGGCGTCTGCTTGACAGGAATATCAAGGTCGAGGAGTCGGGCAAAAAGACGTTTTACATTGGCATCCAAAAGCGGACATGGTTTATCATAGGCAATCGAGGCTATGGCTGCTGCGGTATAGGGCCCGATTCCCGGTAAAGCAAGCAACAGATCCGGATCAGCCGGAATACGTCCCTGGTGGCGCTTGCTTATCAGCTTTGCTGCGGCCAGTATGTTTCTTGCCCGTGAATAATAGCCCAACCCCTCCCAGGCCTTGAGTATTTCCTGCTCCGAAGCCTTTGCAACAGCTGTAACATCGGGGAATTGTTTTATCCAGCGATTAAAATAGAGGACAACCCGGTCCATCTGTGTCTGCTGGCCCATGATTTCCGATATCCAGACCTGATAGGGATCATAGGCTTTTCGCCAGGGCAGATCACGCTGGTTGTCTGTAAACCATGAACAGAGTCTGCCTCGCAGGGCTTGCACCTCGGAATTTGTGTATCGGGAACCACCCCTTTTTTCTTTTTTTCCCCTCATAATCTATTACTTTTCCTCGCAGTA
>CAZURY010000228.1:0-4290 GCA_964623145.1 uncultured Desulfobulbus sp.
AAACTGGTCATTATCCTCTCGTTAATGCTGCTCTCGCCCATTCCGTTTTCTCTGTATTTTCACGACGGTATGACCGGCACCTTTCTCTTGTGCTCACTCATGGGCCTGCTCTGTGGCGGTCTGCTCATTGCACTTTTTCTGCCGGAACAGGAGCTTGGGTACAAAGACGGCTTTGCCATCGTCACCTTCAGCTGGATCGTCCTGGCCGTATTAGGGGCGCTCCCCTACATTTTTTCCGGGGCCATCCCATCCTTTATTGATGCCTTCTTTGAATCCATGTCAGGCTTCACCACCACCGGGTCCACCATCCTTACCGACATTGAAGTCCTGCCCAAAAGCCTGCTCTTCTGGAGGACCATGACCCACTGGCTGGGCGGCATGGGCATCATCGTCCTGACCCTGGCCATCCTCCCCCTGCTCGGCATTGGCGGCATGCAACTCTTCCAGGCCGAAGTCCCCGGACCGACAAAGGACAGGCTTGCGCCAAGAATTCAGGACACGGCCCGCATCCTCTGGTCGGTCTATCTGCTGATGACCCTGATTGAAACAGGACTGCTGATGGCAGGCGGCGTGGACTTTTTCAACGCCATCACCCATTCCTTCGCCACGTTGGCAACCGGTGGGTTTTCAAACTTCAACAGTTCACTGGGGCATTATCAGTCCACCTACCTGCAATCGGTGGTTATTCTGTTCATGTTCCTGGCCGGAGCAAACTTTTCTCTACATTTCATGGCATTACGAGGCAACATCTCCGCCTACTGGAAAAATGAAGAATTTCGATTTTACGGAGCCATTATTCTGGTTGCAACCCTTGCCATCGTTATCGCCAATTATGTCGCCGGCACATATGTGGAACATGGGCGCAACCTGCGCGACGTTCTATTCCAGGTGGTTTCCATCATGACTACCACAGGCTTTGGTACAGCTGATTTTGACACCTGGCCGTCTTTCTGCAGAATTCTCCTGGTGTCCCTCATGTTTGTCGGCGGCTGTGCCGGATCCACAGGCGGCGGCGTCAAGGTCGTCCGCTTCCTGCTCTTCTTTAAATATGCCCGGCTGCAACTCCACAAGCTCGTCCATCCCCGGCAGGTTGAAACCATCAAACTCGGCAATACCAAGGTACCGCAGGATGTAATGATTGCTATTTTAAGCTTTTTTGCTATTTACCTTGCCGTTTTCCTGATTGCCAGTCTGATTGTAACTGGACTTGGCGTGGATATCATTACCGGACCGACGGCCGTCATCGCTACATTAAATAATATCGGCCCCGGCCTGCACCTTGTCGGTCCAACCCAGAATTTCGGTCACCTGCCATCCCTGGCGAAACTGGTTCTTATCTTTTGCATGCTTGCCGGCAGGCTTGAATTATACACGGTGGCCATTCTCCTGACACCGGGTTACTGGCGAATGACCAGAAAGCCTTTATTACGATGGAAGACAACAACAACGACGAATAACACCTAGATTCTATGGATACTTTTGATATTGCCGTAATAGGCGCCGGTCATGCCGGCTGCGAAGCGGCCCTGGCCGCTGCCCGCATGGGATGCACAACCCTGGTCTGCATCATAAACGCGGACACCATCGGCGCCATGTCCTGCAACCCGGCCATCGGCGGTCTGGCCAAGGGACACCTGGTCAAGGAGATCGACGCCCTGGGCGGAGAAATGGCAAAAAACATCGACGCCACCGGCATCCAGTTCCGCCGGCTCAACACCAGTAAAGGGCCGGCGGTCCGTTCTTCCAGGGCCCAGGCTGACCGCCTGCTCTACCGGCTGCGGATGAAACGAATCCTGGAGCATCAGGAAAATCTGGAGATACGACAAACCGTGGTAGATGAGATCCTGACCCGTGACAACAGGGTGGTTGGCCTCCGCACCTCCCTTGACGAGGTTATCCATGTCTCGGCCGTGGTGGTGGCTACAGGTACTTTTTTAAATGGACTCATCCATATCGGCCTGAAAAATTTTCCGGCCGGCCGCATGGGAGATGTCCCTTCCACCAGCCTGGCCAACTGGTTTGCCAAACAGAACTTCTCCGTCGGCCGCATGAAGACCGGCACCGTACCCCGGTTGGACGCCACCACCATTGATTACTCGCAACTTACCGCCCAGTACTCGGATGATCCGCCCAATCTTTTTTCATTTGCAAGCAGCGGTCCCCCTCCCCTTGAGCAAAAGCCCTGTTATATAACCTACACCAACGAGAAGACCCACGACATTATCCGTAATGCCATAGACCAATCTCCCATGTATGCCGGAATTATCGAGGGAGTAGGCGCCCGTTACTGTCCTTCCATTGAGGATAAAGTGATGCGTTTTCCGGAAAAAAACCGCCATCAGATCTTTCTGGAACCCGAAGGACTGGACACCGTGGAGGTGTATCCCAATGGAATTCCCACCAGCCTGCCGCTGCAGGCGCAGATGGATATGGTCCACTCCATTATCGGGCTGGAAAATGCGCGGATAATCCGGCCGGGGTATGCCATTGAATACGACTATATCGATCCCCGCAGCCTGAGGCCCTCACTGGAAACCAAAAAAATAAAAGGTCTCTTCCTGGCCGGTCAGATAAACGGCACTTCCGGCTATGAAGAAGCGGCCGGACAGGGAATCATGGCCGGGATCAATGCGGTGATGAAGGTACGAGGAGAAGAGCCGCTGATACTGGACCGTTCCCAGGCGTATATCGGGGTCCTCATTGACGATCTGGTGACCCTGGGAACCCGGGAGCCTTACCGGCTCTTTACCTCACGCGCAGAGTATCGCCTGCTGCTCCGGGAAGACAATGCCGACCTGCGCCTGTGCGAAATCGGCCACAACATAGGCCTGGTCGGCTCGACAACCATGAAGGCCTTTAACCGGAAGAAAAACCATATCAAGGAAGCGATCCGCATGCTTCACCGGGAACGTATCCCACCAACCAAGGCCGTAAACACAGCTCTTACAGCTATGGAGTCAAGTCCTATCAGCCAGGCAATGACCATGGCCGAACTGCTGAGACGACCGGAAATTACCCTGAAACGACTGGCGCAAATTGTTCGGCTTGGCGATCTTTCCGTGACCGATCCCGACAGCCTTGATTTCCCGGATGAGGTGGAACTTGAAGTTAAATACGCCGGTTACATTAAACGGCAGCAGGAACAGGTGGAGCGGTTTAAAAAGCTTGAATCCGTTGAACTGCCATCGGACATGCCATACGATCAGCTTCCGGGCCTTTCCACCGAAGTGGTTGAGAAACTCTCCTCAGTGCAACCACGATCCCTGGGACAAGCCTTGCGTATCTCGGGTGTTACTCCGGCTGCGGTCTCAATACTCCAGGTACACTTGAAGAAAATCGGCAAATTATAATCCGGGCTGATTACATCACCCCCAATACCTTTACCCTTGATACCCATGATCAGCTATCCACATATCAACCCGATAATCTTTCGTATCGGCCCTTTGCAGGTTCGCTGGTACGGTTTAATGTATGTTCTCGGCTTTATTGCCGCCTATTGGCTTGCCCGATACCAGGCAAGAAAATTTCGCTGGTCCAAAATGGAGGAACATCTTGACAATCTGAACCTGACCATCATCCTCGGGGTAATCCTTGGAGGGCGCCTGGGATATGTCCTGTTTTACAATCTAAATTTTTACCTTCACCATCCGCTTGAGATTTTTGCCACCTGGCAGGGTGGCATGTCCTTTCATGGGGGCTGCATAGGTGTTCTGCTGGCTGGCCTTTACTACTGTCATCGCCATAAACTTGATTACTGGAAAACAGCGGATCTCTTTGTGGTCACTGTTCCGATTGGCCTTGGGCTTGGCCGACTCGGCAATTTTATCAATGGTGAACTTTACGGCCGCATCACCAATGTCCCCTGGGCCATGATCTTTCCGGGCGGCGGACCTCTCCCCAGACACCCCTCCCAACTCTACGAGGCCTTTTTAGAAGGTATCGTTCTCTTTGCCATTCTCTGGTCAGTTAAGGGAAAACCCTGGCGGGAAAATAACCCCTGGCCCCATGGCTCCATGCTTGCGCTCTTTCTCTGCCTGTATGGTATTTTTCGCTTTATTATCGAATTTGTCCGCCAGCCCGACCCGCAGCTGGGAATAGTTTTTCTTGGGATGACCATGGGACAGGTCTTGAGCTTGAGCATGTTTATCTTTGGCTTGCTGCTTTACTTTATCCGAAAACAGAGGACAGAGGTCAGAAGACTGAAGATTGAAGACTGAGTTAGTTTCCGCAGGCGGCGTTATAACTGTGAATTTACACACTGGGCTTCTGTTTCATCCTTTGTTGTGCCCG
>CAZURY010000229.1:0-4282 GCA_964623145.1 uncultured Desulfobulbus sp.
TGACATGCGAATTGGTTTTCTGTTGATTTTTTTCTTCTTTACCTGGTGCACGGTTTTGTCTGCAAGAGAAGTGAACCTGGGAATGTGCACTTCATATATCAATAATTACTGCTCCCGCTGTCATACGACCGAGCGTATTTGTACCGGTCTGAAGACAAATGATAAAGAGGGCTGGCAAAAGGTTTTACAGCAGATGGCGAAAAATGATCCGGATATAGATAAGGACGTGCAGGAAGTTGTCCATGCCTGTCTAACCTCTGTACAATCGGTTGATACCATTGTCTGTGCAAAAAAATAACAATATGCTGCTCGCCCGCTCCATGCAGGCTTACCCGTCGCGTGCTTCTGCAAATCATGGTCTTCCGCCCAAAAGGCCGTGGATGTCCATGGATACCGGCGCGCTGCCTTTAGAAGCCGGGACTCATTGTCCTTGCAGCGGTATATATCCATATGACCTTTGAATGGTTTGTCAGCCTCCGGTATCTCCGGGCGAAACGTAAGCAGAAGTTTATTTCTCTTATCTCCATAATTTCTGTTCTTGGTGTGGCGGTCGGCGTCATGGCGCTCATTGTGGTGCTGTCTGTGTATACAGGATTTACAGAGGGGCTGCGGGATCAGATCATCGGCATAAATGCCCATGTTCTGGTGCAACGTTTTTCCGGCTCCATCTCGCGTCCCTCAGCTGTTATTAAAGAAATTGAATCGGTTCCCGGTGTGGCTGCTGCTACTCCCCTTATTTACGGTCAGGCCCTGATCAGTTCCGGCAGCAGTTCCACCGGGGTAAGCCTGCGTGGTGTTGATCCGGCCACCGCCGGCAGGGTGATTTCGATTGAGCAAAAGATGAAAGGCGGCGGCTTTCAGGATCTACGTTCCACTGACGGCCTGCCTGCAGTTATTCTTGGTGTTGAGCTGGCAAGGCAGTTGCGGGTCGCCAATGGTGGTAAGGTTCGGCTTATTTCACCCAATGGTCCTCTTTCCCCCATGGGCATTCTGCCCAGGGTTCTTACTTGCCGGGTTGCGGGTCTGTTTGAGACCGGCATGTTTGAGTATGATTCCACCATGGCCTTTATTCATCTTGACACCGCCCGAACTCTGACCGGACTTTCCCATGGGGTGCATGGCATTGAAGTACGGGTGCAGGACATTGATGCCGCTGACAGAGTGGCGGTCACCATAGGCAGGCGGCTGGGGAGGGAGTATTCGGTCCGTGACTGGATGCAGATCAATAAGAATCTGTTTGCTGCTCTGAAACTTGAAAAAGTCGGTATTTTCATTGCTCTTGATCTTATTATTCTCGTTGCTGCTTTAAACATAATAAGCGCTCTTGTTATGGTGGTAATGGAGAAAAAAAGGGATATTGCCATTTTAAAATCAATGGGCGCCACCAGTAAATCCATTATCCGAATCTTTTTTTATCAGGGCATGATTATAGGCATAGTCGGCACAGTGCTTGGCGTGTTGAGCGGTCTTGGCCTTTGTGCATTGCTGCAGCATTATCCAATCATTGAGCTGCCCAGAAATGTCTATCCCATGTCGACCATGCCCATTAAAGTAGTGCCGCTTGATGTCGCCGTTATTGCCGTTTCCGCTGTTTTCATCACCCTGATTGCCACCTTGTACCCTTCCTGGCAGGCATCCAGGGTTCGACCGGCCGAGGCCCTGAGTTATGAGTGAGGTTCTGCTGCGGGCAACCGGTTTACGAAAGAGTTTTGGTGAGGGTAACAACCGAGTGGAGGTTCTGCGTGGTGTTGATCTTACGGCGGAACGCGGCGAAATGGCGGCAATTGTCGGCGCTTCCGGCTCCGGAAAGACGACATTGCTGCAGATCCTGGGAACTCTTGATACCCCTGATGCCGGAGAACTCTTTTTTAACGGCCAATCATTGCTGAGCTGTAGCGAAGATGATTTGAGCAGGCATCGTAATGCCAACACCGGCTTTATCTTCCAGTTTCACCATTTGCTGGCTGAATTTTCAGCTTTGGAAAATGTCCTGCTTCCTGGTCGTATTGGTAGATATCCGGAAAGAGAACTTGTAGAGCGGGCCAGGCATCTGCTTGCCCAGGTCGGGTTGGAAAACCGTCTCCATCATCGGCCGGGAGAGCTTTCCGGCGGCGAGCAGCAACGAGTTGCCCTGGCAAGAGCGCTTGTTCTGCAGCCATCCTTGCTGTTGGCAGATGAGCCAACGGGAAACCTGGATATGGCCAGTGGCGATTCTGTTTTTTCCCTGCTCCAGGATCTATGCAGATCTCTGGGTCTCTGTGTGATCATGGTTACCCACAACTTGAAACTTGCAGATTCAATGGATAAAAAATATACATTGGCTGAAGGTAAACTTCAGGAAAATCATTGCCCTGCAGTCGATTTGACGGAATAGCCGGGACAAGTCACTGGTTTGACAGTCTTATATTGTTTGTGGTATTATTTGACATACGTCAATGATGAAATCCGGATCATGTACCCCTTTTCATTCCATAAGCGTATTTGGGAGCATTATGAAGCCGTCGGGCCTATGGATTCCATCATGCCTCAGGCTCTTAATGTTTACCTGTTTGTGAAATAAACAGCCTTTTTCCTCTTCCATCGGAACGATTCTTTTTAGTTTAATATATACCATGGAACTCTTTGAGCATCTGCCCTGTCCCGCTTTAATCCTGCGGGAAGACTTCAGTATAGCCCGGGCCAATGATGCCGCCTGTTCTCTTTTTGATAGCCACCATGATCTGGACGAAGGAAAGCTCCACCTGGCCGCTCTTTGTCGGCAGAATGTGGCCGATGACCTGCAGCAGGCGATCTTTTTACCAGAAAACGGCAAACGGATCAAACGGGTCGTCAAGGTGTTTAACGGGGACCTCGATTTAATTACAGCAGGTGCCTGCCTGAGCATTCTTCCCGATAATAAGGTGCTGCTCCTGTTGACCGAACATGACCGAGACAAAAGCTGTTCACCGGGCTGCCATAAGCTTCGAATCCTGGAAGAGCAATACCAGCATAACCCCGCTGGAATACTGCTCGTCAACGAAAAAATGGAGATGCTTTCCTATAATCGACGTTTTTTGCAGATGTGGAATATTCCAGGCCATGTCCAGCAGAATCGTGATGATAATGAGAGCCTGCAGACTGTTCTAAATCAGGTCAAGGAACCGGAACGTTTTTTAGCCAGAGTTCACGAGCTTTATAAAAGTCCGAAGCGGACGAGTACCGATGAAGTAGAGCTAAAGGACGGCAGAATTTTTTATCGCCATTCCTTTCCTGTGTATTCGGGAGAGCTCTATCATGGCAGGGTCTGGTATTTTCTGGATATTACATCTCTTAAGGCCGCCCAGCGGAAGATTATCCGGCAGCAGAAATTTCAACGGGCAATACTGGAACATATCCAGGATGGCATTATCGCCTGTAACGCAAGGGGCCAGCTCACAATGTTTAACCGTGCCAGTAAAGAAATTCATGGCTGTGATCTGGTTCAGGTTCCTCAAGAGGAATGGGGGAACTATTACCGGCTCTACCAGGCCGACGGGGTGACGCCGCTTAAGACGGATGAAATTCCTCTTGTGCAGGCTTTTCAAGGAAAGGATGTTCACAATCTGGAGATGGTTGTGCAATCCAGAAGTGGGGAAAGGCGGGAATTACGGATAAATGGCCAGGCCATGTATGATAATGAGGGAAGCAAGCTTGGAGCGGTTATCAGTCTGCATGATATTACGGACTTGAATGAGGCTAAAAAAAAGCTGCATCATCTGGCCTACCATGACGATCTAACCGGTCTGGCCAATCGTCGCCTGTTTCATGACCTTCTTAAACACGATATGCGCCGGGCAGGACGAAACAGAGAGAAAACCGCAGTATTATTTCTTGATCTTGATAACTTCAAAAAAATAAATGATCGTTATGGTCATCAGGCCGGGGATCGGCTTTTGATTGAGTTAGCCTCATCGTTGCGTCATCGATTGCGTGATTCCGATATCCTCTGTCGCTGGGGTGGTGATGAGTTTGTCATTGCGCTGCCGGAAATAGCAGACAGCGAAATGGCCTGTAGAGTGGCTGACAAAATATGTCGGGTTGTCCGGGATGATATCGCCGATCAGTATAAGGTATGCGGTTTGAGTATGAGTATAGGTGTTGCCCTGTATCCGGATAACGGAACGAGCCCGGACAATCTTATCCGCCAGGCTGATATGGCGATGTATCTGGCCAAACAACAGGGCAAAAACAGGGTTTGTGTTGCACCATGTGGTCCTGTCTCGGAAATGTCAACAATGGAGAACTGCGACGCCGGGAGTACTCC
>CAZURY010000230.1:0-4272 GCA_964623145.1 uncultured Desulfobulbus sp.
CCGGCGAGGTTGTTGTTTGGCCGGTTGCCGCCGTGGTAATCACTGCCACCGGTTGTCAGCAGGTTATGCTGTTGGGCCAGTTTGTGCAGTTTTTTCTGCACTTTTCGTGGATGGCTCGGATAATAAACTTCCAGGCCATCGAGTTTGCATTCTGTCAGTTCATTGATCAGGCGGGGTTGTATGCGCATCGATGGGTCGAGTTTACCCGGGTGGGCAAGGACCGCGATTCCTCCTGCCTGATGGATAAAGGCTATTGTTTCGGCTGCCGAAAAGGAGAAACGTTCAGCATAGGCAGGTTTTCCTTTGCCGAGAAAGCGTCGAAAGGCGCTGTTGATATCAGGGACAATTTTCCTGGCCATCAGCAGACGGGCGATATGTGGTCGGCCGGTCTGTCCGCAGCCGGATAGCTGTTCAAGTTCTTTTCTTGTGATATCAATGTCGAGATCAACCAGCCGTTCAAGTATTCTTTGGTTTCGTTTTTGCCGTCCCTTCTGAATTTGCAGGAGTTTTTCTCGTAGAATTTCATGCTCGGGATCAACCAGGTAGCCAAGGATATGTAGAGAAAAATCTCTATGGGTACAACTAACCTCAAGACCGGGAATCACCGAAACTCCGAGCTGTTTGCCTGCGGCAACAGCCCGTCCGCATCCTTCCATGGTATCATGGTCGGTAAGGGCTAATCCGTTTAATTGCAGGGCCGCAGCCATTTGCACAAGCTCTTCCGGAGTGGCCGTGCCATCGGAATATATGGAATGGGTATGCAGGTCGACGCACATGCTTTTTGTCCGGCGCTAATCCCTTGAAAGCACAGGGGTTGGAAAACGGAATTCATCCAAAAAAAATCCCGCAATTCATAGATATTACAGGGAATTTTCATAACAGCGAAGCGATGTCATTGTTGTGTCCACAACCTGAAGATCAAAAATTTATAAGTCTTTGATCAGGCCATGTCAGTCTATTGACAATAACCATGGTGGGAAGAATGCGCAATGCTCAATATCCGTATTCCTGTATATTCCATGGTTGCCGCTGCCCTGCGGAGGTATTATTGTGTTTGCACACTTTTTTGAATTACAAACAGGGAGTGGATTTCCATGGCTGAAAAAGCTGAAAAGAAAGTTCTTCTTGCCGAACATCAAATTGTTGAAAAGCCTTATTATCTCAGAACGGGCCAGGAAGTTGAAATAGCCGAGGCCGCCTACCATCAGGGTCTGCCGATTCTGCTCAAGGGACCAACTGGTTGCGGTAAGACTCGATTTATGCAGTACCTTGCCTGGCGGCTGAAGCGTCCACTGATAACAGTTTCCTGTCATGATGATCTCTCCACCTCGGATTTGGTGGGGCGTTATCTTATCAGGGCCGGTGAGGCTGTGTGGATGGATGGTCCACTGACCCTGGCGGTACGGGCAGGGGCTATCTGTTACCTGGATGAAATTGTCGAGGCGCGAAAAGATACAACAGTGGTTATTCACCCGCTGGCGGATGATCGCAGGGAACTTCCCATTGAAAAGCGAGGAGAATTATTGGCTGCACCGCCTGAGTTCATGTTAGCTGTTTCCTATAATCCAGGCTATCAATCCGTGCTGAAAGACCTCAAACCTTCCACCCGCCAACGGTTTGTCTCCCTGGCCTTTGATTATCCAGATCCGGAGCATGAAGCCGAGATCGTCTGCCGGGAAGGGGGCGTGGGGCGGGAACTTGCTCGCCTGCTGGTGCGGTTTGCCGCCATGACCAGAAGCCTGAGAGACTCCGGCCTGGCCGAGGGGGCAAGTACCAGGCTGCTGATTCAGGTCGGCAAACTGGTTGACCAGGGCATTGATATTCGCTCAGCCTGTCATGCGGCAATAACCCTGTCCTTAACCGATGATCCCGAGCTGCTGGCCGCCATTGAGGAGATGGCCGGCTCGCTGTTTTAGTCTTTTTACTGCCCTTGCCTGATGTTAACATTAGCTGACGCCGTAATTCCGGTATGAATCTTGATCAATTAACAGAGCGTTTTTTTGAGTTGGTTGCCCCGGATCTTCCGAACAGCTGGGAGGTGGAAGACGCGGTAGAACATCTGGTTGACGAACCGGCTGTTGATGTTATCCTGGCACAGGTTCCTGTAATATGGCCGATTTCAAATTCGCTTTGTTACAACTATCTGGGCCAGGTGACCAGGGCGCTTGCCAGTATCCGGAAATCAGAGCTGCCCGCCTGGGTGAATGCTACCCTTGATCATTATGAAACCGGTGGATTGCGGGCGGCGCAGCAATTCATGCTGGATGTGGAGAAAAATTTTGTCTCTCATCTGCGAGGCGAAAGCGGGGCTCGTCTCCAGGATATTTACGGATGGATGCTCCCCTATGTGCAGGGTTTGTCCGGAGGGAGGCTTGAGCTTGCTCCGGCACAGGCGGCAGCCTATACTGATATGCAAACCATTTATCTGCCTCGTGAACTGAATATCTGTGGACAGGAGGATGAAAATATCCTCTTGTATAAGCTTATAGCTGCCTACCAGTGGGTATTTGGCCGTAATCATACATTTTTTCCTGTTCACTTACAGCAAGCCGCTGATCAGTCGGATAATTATGTACAACATTTTCTTGATTCTTTCCCTGATCCAGCCCTGGCCGGTCGTCTCTATCACAGCCTGGAGACCCTGCGGGCTGGTTTTTTCCTGCATCGGGAATTGCCCGGACTTATGCGCGCAACCCGTAAGGTTCGTCGATTTTTAGCCGAATCTTTATCCGGGGAGGATCAGGGAACCATTTTTGTTCTTCTTGATCAGGCATGTTGTCTACTCGATTCGTCGGCCGGGACAACAGCATCCTGGCTTGTCGATGTCATACAACGGCTTGCCGTAAAAAATGCCGAGTCACGGGACAGTCTCCAGCTCTGCCGTTCGTTATATGCGCAGGCAGAGCGGGAAAGAGAAAAGTCGCTTCCCGAACCACTTGTTTTTCAGGGCAAGTTGCATCTGTCGGCAGTATATACGGCCAGAGAGCAGCAACAAAAGATTATTGGCGAACAGTTTATTGAGGCATTGTCCCTGCATCTTCTCAGTCTGCCTGCAGCGCAGGCTCTCATAGAAGAACAGCTGGAAAAGGGAGAAGGAGGAGGTGGAGCCGAAGGCGACCGGGCAATTGTTCTTGATCATCAGGAAAAGAAGGGGGGGGAGAATGCAGAGGAAACTGTCTACCTGACAATTGCCAATGAATCATCCAAGCTACCGGACGAACTGCAGCAACTGACAGCCGCTCTGGATGAATTAGGAGTAAATCCCGCACGTTATATAACGAGTGCCGTTGGGCGGGCAGGGAACTTGATGGCTGAAGGAGCCGATGGCGGACCAGCTCCTGATGAAACAATAGTTGTCACCACGCAAAGTTATGATGAGTGGGATTACCGCCGCAATGGGTTCCGGAAAAACTGGTGCCTGCTCTCGGAACGGGAAATTTTGCCTGTTCGGTCAAATTTTGTTTCTGCAACCCTTGCCAGGTACCATGGACAGATAGTTCGCCTGCGGCATCAGTTTGAAATGATGCGCAATCAGGAGCGATTTCTTCGAAGACAGCGGGATGGAGACGATATTGATTTTGACGCACTGGTTGAATCACTGGCTGATACCATGGCCGGTCTGCCGCCATCGGATAGACTTTTCGTTCGCCTCAAGCGCGATGAGCGGGATATTGCGGTCCTCTTTCTGGTCGATATGTCCAACTCAACCGAAGGCTGGGTCGGCGCGGCTATTAAGGAATCCCTGGTTTTACTCTGCGAGGCCATGGAAACGCTGGGAGACAGGTATGGAATTTACGGGTTTTCCGGAATGCGCCGTCTGCGTTGCGAAACCTTTCATGTCAAGCATCTCGACGAGGCATATAACGACGAGGTCAGGCAAAGAATCGGCGCCATCGCTCCCCGCGAATATACCCGAATGGCTCCGGCGATCAGGCACATGACCTCACTTTTTCAATCAGTGGAGGCCCGTATCCGGTTGTTGATTACCCTGTCCGACGGCAAGCCCGAGGACTATGACGGCTATAAGGGAGAATATGCTGTTGAAGATACACGACATGCCCTGCTTGAAGCCAGGTCAGCCGGTATTCATCCTTTCTGTATTACCATTGACCAGCACGCCCATGATTACATGGCTCATATGTACGGTGAGGCGAATTATATGTTTATCAATGATGTTGCCAAACTCCCTGCAAGAATGCCTGAGATTTACCGGGTCCTGACCACATAAACCAGCCTGGCTGGAGCAGGTTATTCGGTTATGTTCACGATAAT
>CAZURY010000231.1:0-4262 GCA_964623145.1 uncultured Desulfobulbus sp.
CCATACTTATTGTTCCGTCAGATTTATTCGGGCCGGATCAATGGAAGGCAGTAAAGATTCACCAGCATCTCGGTGAACGGTTACGGAAGGCAAACATGCCCATGTGCCGGAAAACTTAAAAACAGTTAACTCGGATATTTCACAAAGGTCGTGGCGAAACGCGTGAAAGTGCCGGAGACACACCCATTCGCGCAGGAAATTGTTTGCAGGCATATTTGCAATATGTCGAAAACAATTTTCAAGAGAATAGGCGTATATTCGGTGCCTTCACGCGCTGCAGCAGACCGCTTGTGAAATATTGGGGTTCCGTTAAAATTAATAAAATAAAATAAATAGCTGACAGGAGTGATCAGGTGGGAGAGAAAAGAAGGGGACAGGACATAAACAACACCAGCGAGGAAATGGAAATTCCCGAAAACCTTGGGGCGGTTGATGAAATCAGCGACCAGGAAGACAAGCAGGCCGAGGATTCGGTATCTCTTGAGGAAGAGCTTGAACAGACAAAGGAAAAAATGCTTCGTATTGCCGCTGATGCCGATAATTACAAAAAACGCATGGAGCGGGAAAAGGAAAAAATGGTCAAATATGCAGGGGAAAACATCCTGCGCGAACTGCTGCCCACAGTGGATAACCTTGAACGTGCCCTGGAACAGGCTAAAACGGAGACGAAAGACGCCGAAAGCAAACTTGCCTCCATGGTTGAGGGTATTGAACTGACCTACAAAGGGCTGTTATCCGTACTGGAAAAATTTGACGTCAAGCCCATTGAATCCGTCGGCAGGGAATTTAATCCCGACGAGATGGATGCGCTGACCATGGAAGCCAGCGACGAAATGCCCGCCAACCACGTGCTGCGCGAATTCGCCCGTGGCTACCGTTTTAAAGATCGGATACTGCGCCATGCGCAGGTTGTTGTTTCCAGCGGCAAAGATTCATAAAGATACACCCTTGACAAAGCGGCAATCATGCGCATTGTAATGGTGCGTAAAGAAACGCTCATGCGTTGAAAAACGTCGAATAAAACGGTCGGAAGAAGGAAGCCCATACGGATCAACAAGCATGTGATCCGGCAAAAGCTTCACGCAGTAATTTGTAACCGTTTTTTTCTGAGTTTTTTTATATTAATTTTTTTTTATTCATCACACAACCGGCCTCAGAGCCGATGACAGATACCAAAAGGAGACAGGAGATATAATCATGGGGAAAATAATCGGAATAGACCTGGGAACGACCAATTCGTGTGTCGCTATCATGGAGGGCGGCGAACCCAAGGTAATCGAAAACAGCGAGGGCAACAGAACAACCCCGTCCGTGGTTGCGTTTACCGACAACGGTGAACGACTGGTCGGACAGGTGGCTAAACGACAGGCGGTCACCAACCCCACCAAAACACTGTTTGCCATTAAGCGGCTTATCGGGCGGAAATTTACCGATGCCGAAGTGCAGAAATCCATTGAAATAAGTCCGTTTAAGATCGTGGAAGGCCCGAATGGCGATGCCATGGTCGAAGTCGACGGCAAGAAATACAGCGCCGCTGAAATCTCGGCCATGATCCTGGGCAAGATGAAACAGACCGCTGAAGAATACCTGGGCGAACCGGTAACCGAAGCCGTTATTACCGTACCCGCCTACTTCAACGACTCGCAGCGCCAGGCGACCAAAGATGCCGGTAAAATTGCCGGACTGGACGTACAGCGGATCATCAACGAGCCGACAGCTGCATCGCTGGCCTACGGCCTTGACAAAAAAGGTGAAGAAAAGATCGCGGTATTCGATCTCGGCGGCGGTACCTTCGATGTATCCATCCTGGAGATCGGCGATGGTGTTTTTGAGGTTAAATCCACCAACGGTGACACCTTCCTCGGCGGCGAAGACTTTGACATGCGTATTGTCAACTGGCTGGCCGACGAATTCAAACGTGATCAGGGCGTTGACCTGCGTAATGATAACATGGCCCTGCAGCGATTGAAAGAAGAGGCGGAAAAGGCCAAAAAGGAACTGTCGACCGCCATGGAAACCGACATCAACCTGCCATTCATTACAGCTGACGCCACCGGTCCCAAGCATCTGAATATCAAGCTGTCACGGGCTAAACTGGAAAGCCTGGTCGATGACCTTATCGCACGGACCGCAGGACCCTGCCAGACTGCATTGAAAGATGCGGGATTATCCGCATCCGACATCAACGAGGTTATTCTGGTCGGCGGCATGACCCGCATGCCCAAGGTACAGGAAAAGGTTAAGGAGATATTCGGCAAGGAACCGCACAAGGGCGTAAACCCCGATGAGGTTGTAGCCATCGGCGCGGCCATCCAGGGCGGAGTACTCAAGGGCGACGTCAAGGACGTACTGCTCCTCGATGTTACACCGCTGTCTCTTGGCATCGAAACCCTTGGCGGCGTTATGACCAAGCTGATCGAGAAGAACACCACGGTGCCGACTAAAAAGAGTCAGATATTCTCCACAGCCGCAGATAACCAACCTGCGGTTTCCATCCATGTACTCCAGGGTGAGCGGGAGATGGCATCGGACAACAAGACAATCGGTCGCTTTGAATTGACCGATATTCCACCGGCTCCGCGTGGCGTGCCCCAGATCGAGGTTACCTTTGATCTTGATGCCAACGGCATTCTCCATGTTTCCGCCAAAGACATGGGCACCGGCAAGGAACAGTCCATCCGTATCACGGCTTCCTCGGGTCTTTCTGAAGAAGAGATTGAACGGATGAAAAAGGATGCGGAACTCCATGCTGAAGAGGACAAAAAACGCAAGGAACTGGTGGAGGCAAAGAATAATGGCGACTCCATGATTCACATGACCGAAAAGAGTTTGACTGAACTCGGCGATAAAGTGGATGCCGAAACCAAGGGTAATGTGGAGCGTGAGATCGAAAACCTGAAAAAGGCGCTGGAAGGCGATGACGTGGAGGCCATTAAGGGCGCCACGGAGAAATTGACCCAGGCCTCCCACAAGCTGGCGGAGCTGATGTATGCCCAGGCCTCCCAGCAAGGCGGCGCAACGGGTGGTCCGGAGGCCGGAGGCGCTGCCGGAGGTCCGGGAGCCGGAGCGGCAGGAGGCGCAGCAGGATCTTCCGGAGGAGGCGACGATGACGATGTTGTCGATGCCGACTTTGAAGAAGTAAAATAGACCCGGAAGTCAGGTAATAAAAAAAGGGGAGTGTGGATGTAAATCCGCACTCCCCTTTTTTTTTGTTTTGGGGTATCCTTCCCGGTTACAAACCTTAAACCCGGAACCATGAACTTTGAACTTTGAACAGCTTACCATGAAACGCATTCTATCCGGCATCCAGCCTTCGGGCCAGCTTCACATCGGCAACTATTTCGGTATGATGAAAACCATGATATCCAACATGGAGACCTCTGATCTCTATGTTTTCATCGTTGACCTCCACGCCTTGACCACCGTCCATGACCGGGAAAAACTGCAGCAGGGTACGCTGGAGGCAGCAGCTGACTTTCTGGCGCTTGGCCTGGATCCCGACCGCTGCACCTTCTGGGTCCAGTCAGACGTGCCCGAGGTTTGCGAGCTGATGTGGGTGCTGTCCACCCTGACGCCCATGGGCCTGCTTGAGCGCTGCCATTCCTACAAGGACAAAGTGGCCAAGGGTATTGCCCCAAGCCATGGACTGTTCACCTACCCGGTGTTGATGGCTGCCGATATTCTTCTCTACCAGTCCGAGATTGTGCCGGTGGGCAAAGATCAGAAACAGCACCTGGAAGTTGCCCGCGATATTGCCATCAAATTCAATAACACCTATGGTGAAACCTTTGTGGTACCGGAACCGGCAATCGGTGAAACCACTGCCACTGTGCCGGGTCTGGATGGACAAAAAATGTCCAAATCCTATGGCAACACCATCCCGATCTTCCTGGATGACAAGCCGCTGCGCAAGAAGGTAATGGCCATCCAGACCGATGCGACCCCGGTGGAAGATCCCAAAGATCCTGATACCTGCAATCTTTTTGCCTTGCTCAAACTCTTTGCCCCGGAGGATAAACTGGCCGAGGTCCGGGACCTCTACATCAATGGCGGCGCGGCCTACGGCTATATCAAGCAGGATTTGTTTGAACTTATCAGGGATTACTATGCTGATGCCCGGCAAAAGAAAAAAGAGCTGCTGGCCGACCAGGACTATTTACGGCAGGTCTTGCGACAGGGCGCGGACAAGGCTCGGGCAAAGGCAACAGCTACCCTCGACCTGGTCCGGGACAGGATAGGGCTTACCTATTAACCCCGCACCG
>CAZURY010000232.1:0-4254 GCA_964623145.1 uncultured Desulfobulbus sp.
GTATCAGGTCAAGATAATAGGGATTGATGCGCAAGGGATAGGTTGCCGCGACCCGACTGATTTCCTCGGAGTCGCATCCCAGGCAGCGACCAAGTTCCCCTGCCGAGATTATGCTGTTTTTTAGAAGATTTTGCCAGCTTGTCATTGCCTGTCTCTTGGGAGAGTGCTACAAGAGTAGAAATAAAGAGTTCTTGAGGGAAGAACTTATTGTTTCTCATATCCCACCATCACCAGGGGAGTATACGAAATGTCAGAAAATTCCGCTATCTTCAAATATGACGAGTACGGCAATACCCGGGAAATTTATGTGTATGATTCCGGTACCGGTATCCATGGCAATGCCTTTATCAACAAGGGAACGGCATTTACCTTTGAAGAGCGCCGTCGGCTCGGACTTATTTCCATGCTGCCTCCTGCAACCAGAAGTCTTGAGGATCAGGTGGAAAACAGTCGCTACAAGGTGGAAAACAAAAACAGTGATATTGAACGATTTATCTATATCCGTTCCCTGTTTGACCGTAATGTCACCCTGGCGCACGCCCTGATACGCAGTGATATCGCCCGTTATATGTCCATTATCTACACCCCCACGGTCGGCCTGGCCTGCCGCCATTTTTCTTCCATGTTTCGCTCTGCCAACGGCCTGCATTTTTATCCGGGCAATATCGAATATGCCGAGGACGTATTGCGCAGGTTTCAGACCCGGGATATCCGGGTGGCCGTGGTGACCGATAACCAGGGGATCCTCGGGATTGGCGATCAGGGGGCCGGCGGTATTGCCATTTGTGTCGGCAAGCTGATGCTGTATACCCAGGGTGCCGGCATCGCGCCGTGGCATTGTCTGCCGATTTCCCTTGACGTGGGCACTGATAATCAGGAGCTGCTCAACGATGCGGAATATCTTGGTTGGCGGCATCCGCGCATCAAGGGTGACGAGTATATCAATTTTGTCCAGCGTTTTGCCCGCGCCTTCCGCCATGTTTTTCCCAATGCGCTCTGCCAGTGGGAGGATTTTTCCAAACAGAATGCCTTTGCCATCCGGGATGCCTATCTCCATGACCTGATTTCGTTTAATGATGATATCCAGGGTACCGGTGCTGTTGCCCTGGCCGGTATTCTTGCGGCCATGCGCATCAAGAAAGAACAACTGAAAGATCAGGTGTACCTGATCCATGGTGCCGGGGCCGGAGGGATTGGTATTGCCGAGCAGATAAAGACAGCTCTCGTGGAAGAGGGAATGACCAGGGAAGAGGCAAGGGCCAGGATTTTCACTTTGGATTCAAGGGGGTTGGTGACCACGGATCGTGAACTGCTGCCCTATAAGGAAAAGTTTGCCAAGGATCCGGCCACATTGGAATGGTTCAGGGAGGACAGTGACCGCAGCCTGGAAAAGGTGGTGAAAAAGGCGGGGATAACCGTATTGATCGGTACCTCCGGCCAGGCCGGATGTTTCAATCATGAGGTGGTTGACTCGGTCATGGAGAATTCGGAGCGGCCGGTCATCATGCCCCTTTCCAATCCCACCGACCATGCCGAAGCTATTCCCGCCGATATTTATAGGTGGACGAATGGACGGGCTCTGGTGGCCACCGGCTCACCGTTTCCTGATGTTGAACATGATGGACAAACATTTAGGGTCGGTCAATCGAATAATGTTTTTGTTTTTCCCGGTATAGGGCTTGGGACTCTGGCATCCGGTGCCAGCGAGGTTAAACCGGAATTTTTTACGGCGGCCGCAAAGGCTATAGCCGGATCAGTTACAGCTGAGGAGTTGCAGCGGGGAGCACTGCTGCCCGAGGTTACCACACTCTCCGAGGTCAGCCTCAAGGTGGCCCAGGCCGTCGGCGAATCGGCCATTAAACTCGGGGTTAGCAGAAATTGTGCATTTTCCACCTTTCAGCACCAGAACGACCCCACGCGCTTAAAGGAGCTTATTCGCAAATTACGCTGGACTCCGGATTATTTGCCGTTGGTTGCCATGTAAATTGAAAAAAGAGCAGTTTTTTTATGGCAGCAATCGCCAGGTAATGTATAAGAAATTAGAGATGATTTCGATGTATCCACCTGTGAAGAATTCCGGTTGGATAAAATGGATGACCGGCAGCTCGCAAAGTTGCCGGTTTGGATAAACAGGTAGTTCAAATATCTACAGATGGAGGAAGTATGTTAAAAAAAGTATGTCTTTCCTGTGCGGTTGCGGCCTTATCCGTAACCCTGCTCGCGGTACCGGCCTTTTCCAAGCCGATTGTTATCAAGTTTTCCCATGTGGTTGCGGAAAATACCCCCAAGGGGAAGATGGCCAACAAGTTCAGGGATCTGGTGAAGGAGCGCCTTGCCGGTAAAGTTGTAGTTGAGGTTTACCCCAATTCCCAGTTGTTTGGTGACAACAAGGTTCTCGAGGCCATGGAGCTTGGCGATGTGCAGATGGCGGCGCCGGCTCTGTCCAAGTTCAGTCGTTACACCAAAAAACTGCAACTCTATGATCTGCCGTTTCTCTTTAAGAACATGGCTGCCGTTGACCGTTTTCAGCAGAGTGCTGCCGGAAAAAAAATGCTTAATTCAATCAGTAAAAAGGGTCTTATCGGCCTTGGCTATCTGCACAATGGTTTGAAACAGCTCTCTGCCAGTAAACCGCTGCGCGTACCTGCCGATGCCAAGGGATTGAAATTCCGGATTATGTCGTCCGATGTCCTGGCCGCCCAGTTTAAGGCTGTCGGTGCTACCCCGTTGAAAAAACCTTTTTCCGAGGTATTTACCCTGTTGGAGACCAAGGCAATTGACGGTGAAGAAAATACCTGGTCCAATATCTATTCCAAGAAATTTTTTGAGGTCCAGCCCTATATCACCGAGTCTAACCATGGTCTGCTTGATTATATGGTCGTCACCTCTGCTGATTTCTGGAATGGCCTGCCCGCCGATGTTCGCGGCGTGTTGAAAAAATCCCTTGATGAGGCCATTGCCTTTGGCAATAAGGTTGCCGCTGAAAAATCCAAGGCCGATAAGCAGAAAATCATTGATTCCAAACGCAGTGAGATCATAGAGCTTACGCCTGCCCAGCGTGCCCAGTGGGTAGAGGCAATGAAGCCTGTCTGGAAACAGTTTGAAGGCCAGATCGGCAAGGAT
Source organism: uncultured Desulfobulbus sp. (assembly GCA_964623145.1). Lineage (GTDB taxonomy): Bacteria > Desulfobacterota > Desulfobulbia > Desulfobulbales > Desulfobulbaceae > DRLX01. Next base: position 3,124 of record CAZURY010000232.1, read on the forward strand.
CTTATTGATGCTGCTTATGCTGCCAATCAGGCAAAATAAATAACGATAGCGTTGTAAAAACTTGAGTTACAGCCAAGTGTATGCCGGAACGGTTCATTACATAGTATAAATCTACCTTCGGATGCTTACCTGTATATTTGATTTTTTACGGATTCGCTAATAATAAGTATCTGTTTGTTTTTTTCGGGGTCGCGCCTTGTACGGAGCGGCCCCTTTTTTCACAAGAGGTCTTGTATGTTACGTCTTCTTAATAGAACGGAAGAAGCGGTTATCTGCCTGTTGCTGGCTTTGACGACTTTGCTTGTTTTTGTCGATGTTATCATGCGTTTTGGATTTGATACCGGCTTTATGTGGACCCAGGAGCTGACCCTGCACATGTCGGCCTGGTTTGTCCTCTTCGGTGCTTCCTATGGTATTAAAACAGGATCCCATATCGGTGTGGATGCCTTTGTCAAGTTGTTTCCCCGAACCGGCCGCCGCTTTTTGTCGGCCATCGGCTGCCTGCTGGCATTGATATATTGCGGGCTTATCCTGTACGGCAGCTGGATTTATCTTGGCAAGGTCAAGCGGATCGGTATTGAGCTTGAAGACCTGCCCATACCTGCTTGGATTGCCCATGGAATGTTGATCGTCGGCTTTACCTTTCTCAGTATCAGAATCGCCATACTCCTGTGGGATATCATCACCAATAAGGCCGACGGCTTTCGCTACGCCAATGAGGCTGACGACAGTATGGAACTTGTCGAGGAATTAAAAGGGGAGGGACTTGAGTTATGACGACTGCAGCCCTGTTTTTTTTACTTTTCACCTGCATGCTGCTGGGTATGCCCATTGCCCTTGCCCTTGGTTTTTCAAGCATTACAACAATTTTATTTTTCTCGCAGGATTCCCTGGCCTCAATAGCCTTAAAACTCTTTGAGGCGTTATCCGAGCACTATACCCTGCTGGCCATTCCGTTTTTTATTCTTTCATCGGCATTTCTCTCCACCGGCGGTGTGGCCAAGCGAATCATTCGTTTTGCCCTGAGTCTGGTCGGGCATATACGAGGCGGTATGGCCATGGCCTCGGTCATGGCCTGCATGATCTTTGCCGCTGTCTCCGGCTCTTCTCCGGCCACGGTTGCCGCCATCG